>NZ_BAABHO010000098.1:0-7869 GCF_039542135.1 Actinomycetospora chlora | reverse complement strand
CGCCGAGCTCGTGCCCGCCCGCGGCCGGGAGCCGGGGACCCACCGCCCCGCCCGGCGGGACCTGGGCCCCGAGCGTGCCGTCGGCCGCCGCCGGCCGGCGCACGGCGTTGCCGTCGACGACGAGACCCGACCACGGTGACGTGACGGCCGCGCGCACCGCGGGCGGGGCGAAGCCGGTCGCCGCGGCCAGCGCCGCGACGTCGCGGGGCCCCGCGGCCAGCAGCGGGTCGACCGCCCGCAGCACGGGCAGGTGGCGCGGCGCCCCGACGAGCAGGCGCGGCAGGACCGACTCGAGCAGGCGCAGGCGCAGGGTGCGGAGGCCGGTCTTGGTCAGGGCCACCCGCTGCTCGTCGAGGGCACCGAGGACGGCGTCGTACCCGGCCCGCAGGTTGCGGCCGGTCGGCACGACGGCGCCGAGCCGCGCGAGCCGGTCGCGGCGCGAGCGGGGCGGCTCGAGCGCCACCAGCCGCGCGGGGGCGCGGCGCACCGTGTCGCCCTCGAGGACGAACTCGTCGCCGCGGGCGCGCCGCACGCTCTCGCGCAGGGGCCAGGCCCGGTCCCCGGTCTGCGCGGCGAGGGCCGCGACCGGCCGCCGTCCGCCGGCCGGCAGGGCGGCGGCGAGGCGGGCCAGCACCGGGGACGCGGTGGTGCGGATCGTCCAGCGGTAGACCTTGTGCCCGAGCAGCCCGGTCAGCAGCGCCGCCGGTGCGACGATCCCGGGCAGCGGCCCGAGCGGCGGGAACGCGGTGGTCAGCGCGAACACCCCGGTCCAGCTGACCAGGCCCCAGTAGCCGGGGCGCGCAGCGATCGTCCACACCCAGCGCAGGGCGCCGCGCGGACCCGGCTCCCAGCTGCCCCACGGGCGCGGCAGGCGCGCGAGGTCCGCGCGGGCCTGCGACCAGCGGCCCTGCGGCTCCTCGCCCGGGTAGGTCCGCACGGGCGCGCCGGCGACGCCGGGCAGGCGCGCGGTGGCCCGGGAGGCGAGCGGCGTGCTGGCCGTGTGCTGGCGCCGGCGGGCGATGACGGTCAGGACGAACTCGAAGGCGACGTTCGCCGTGAGCACCGAGGCGAGGCCGCCCGCGAACAGCGCCCCGACCTCGCCCCAGCTCGCCGCCGCGTGCGCGGCGGGGAAGAGGTACACCGCGGCCGACCCGGTGAGCCACGCCCCGAGGAAGCGTGCGGGCTTGGCCGCGACGAGCGAGCCCCACGCCAGGGTGGCGATCGCCGGCGGCAGGCCGAGAACGACCGCGCCCCACCCCGTCGCCGCCCCCGCGCCGAGCGCCGCCCGCAGGGCGAGCTCGCCGGCGGTGATCACCGCGACGGCGCCGGTGGTCAGCGCCGCGGCGCGCAGGCTCGCGCCGCGGTCGCGGGCGTAGTTCAGGCGCACCAGCGACCGCACGACGACGTGGGCCAGGACCAGCCCGACCCCGCCCAGCCCCGCGACCAGCGGCGGCGACGGGCCGCCGGGCTCGCCGACCTGCCGCCCGCCCGGGGTGTCCGGCGTGGCCGGGGCCGCGGGGGTCCCGGACGGGGCCGGCTCCGCCGGACGGGGCGCGCCGGGACCGGGTGCCTGGGGGGCGGGCGGCCCCGGCGGCGCGGTGGTCGTCGGTGCCGGCGGGGCGCCGGGCGCGGGCGGCGGTCCCGGCACGACGCGCAGCGTCTCCCCGGCGCGCAGGCGGTCGAGGTCCCGGCCCGCGAAGCGACCCGGGTTGGCGACGGCGAGCTGCGCGGGTGTGGTGCCCAGGCGCGCCGCGATCGCCCCGAGGCTGTCGCCACGCTGCACGCGCCAGGTCCCGTCCCAGCCCGGCGGCGCGCGCAGCGTCTCGCCGGCGCGGATGCGGTCCCGCGCGGCCGCGTCCGGGAACCGCCCGGGGTTGGCCGCGGCCAGCGCGGTCGCGTCCACGCCGAGCGCGCGGGCCAGGCCGCCGAGGGTGTCGCCGGCCCGGACGGTCACCGCGGCCGACACCGACACGGCCGGCGGCTCGGCGACCGCGACCCCGGCCGTCACCAGCGCCCCGAGCGGGCCGAGCACGCCGGCCAGCGCCGCCCCGGCCAGCACGCGCGCCGCGTGGGCGCGCCACCGCGGCGCGGTCAGCTGCCGGTACCGCTGGGCCAGCCCGGCGGCGTCGGCGTCGTCCCCGGTCCCGCGCCCGGTGAGGTGGTGCTCGACCTCGTGGGCGAGCAGGTCGCGCCACCAGGCCGCGACGGCGGGCTCGTCGTGGCGGGCGGCGATCGTCGCGGCCCGCTCGGCCGGGACGTACACGACGCCGCCGGCGGTGAAGGCCAGGGTGCGCGCGACGGCGTCGGCCGCCGCGCGGCGCGGCAGGCCCCCGTCCCGCAGGGCCCCGCGCAGCACGGCGCCCGGGACGACGCGCACCGGCGGGCCGCGGGGGGCGTAGGGCAGCACGGCGGGATCGAGCGGGACGGCCTGCGCGCCGACCCGGGCCAGCGCGCCGGCGACGGCCGCGACAGGGTAGGCGTGGCGGCCGGGCAGGGCGACCGGCCCGTCGTGCCCGGCGACCAGGTCGTCGTAGCCGCGGGGCAGCGGGTAGTTCCGGGGCGCGGGGAAGAGCGGCGACCACGCCCGCAGCACGTCGGTCCACGCCGCGGCCACGGCGCGACGACGCGCGACGTCGGGCCCCGTCACGCCCCGCAGCGCGCCCAGGTCGAGGACGCCGTGCATCGCCCGGAGGAAGTGGTGCTCGGCGAGGTGGGCGCTGCGCTCGGTGGCCCGGCCGGCGTGCACCGGGTCGTCGACGACGTGGGTGAGCTCGTGCAGGAGCACCCCGGCGGCGTCGACCAGGCGGGCGTTGCGGGCGCGCAGGTCCGGGCCGTCGAGCCGGTACCAGCTCTGCCGCAGGACGAGCCCGCCGCCGAGGTGCGCGTAGGCCGCGACGTCCGTCGCGGACCCGGCCAGGGCCGTCGCCGCCCGCGCCGCGAAGGCGGCCTCGGACAGGACCGCGACCGGCACGGCGTCGCCCGGGCGCCGCTCGAGCACGGTGTCGAGCAGGCCGACGCGGGACAGCAACGTCGCGGCCGCGGTGAGCCCGCTGCGGACCTCGGCGGGCAGGTCGGCCCACCCCTCGACCTCGAACCCGCGGGGCAGTCCCGGCCCGGTCATCGTCGCCAGCAGATCCCGCGGCGTGCCGGCCGGCCGCACCCCGCCGTCGTGGAACCGCACCGGGTAGGCCTCGAGGTCCAGCGGGCGAGCCGGCCGGCGGCCGACCGGTCCGCCGCGGACGACGTCCGCGAGCGGGGCGAGCGTGCCGGCGGGCCGCAGCGGCGTCCCGGCCAGCGCCGTCCGCACCTCGCCGACCAGACCGCGCCACGCGGTCGTGTCGAGGGCACCCGCCCGCAGCGCCGCGAACGTCCGGGTGTCCACGTAGATCCACCCGTCGTCGTGGACGAACGCGACGACGTCGTCGGGCCCGCCGAGGGCGCGGATCCGCGCGCCGAACCCGTCGATCGCGCACAGCCCCTGGCAGCCGAGCCCGCTGAGCAGGACCGTCTCCGGGCCGGCGAGTGCGGCGAGGCGCGGCAGGGGCACCAGCGCGGTGGTGACACCCTCCCGGATCACCTGCCCGGTCACCACGCTCTGCGCCGTCGTGGTGGGCACGCCCGCGAGGCGCACGAGGTGCCCGGTCGGCGGGACGACCAGCGACGCGCGCTCCACGAGCACCGGCCCGGCCCCGAAGAGCTCGCGGTGGCGGCCGGCGAGCGCCGCGGCGTCCGCGTCGTGGTCGCCGTGGGCCCAGCCGGTGACGTGGTGACCGATCTCGTGGGCCAGGACGTCGCGCCACCACGCGGCGACGCCCGGCTCGCCGAGACGGGCGGCGATCTCCGCCGCCCGCTCTGCGGTCACGACGACGACGCCGCGGACCGTGTAGGCGACCGTCCGCCCCACGGTGTCGCGCGCGACCGCGTCCTCGAGGCCGAGCCCGCGCAGCTCGGCCACCAGGTCCGCGGCGGCGACCGTGCGGACCGGCGGACCGCGCGCGTCGTAGGGGAGCAGCTGCTGGTCGGCCGGCACGTCGCGGCCGACCAGCCGCCGCAGCGCCGTGCCGACCAGCTCGGCCGGGAACGGGACGGTGCCCGGCAGCGCCAGTGGGCCGTCGCCACCGCCGGGGTGCAGGCGGCCGGTGAGGGCCTTCCCGATCCGGCGCACGACGTAGAGCGCCGGGACCGCCGACGCGACCGCGGCGCCCACCGCCACGAACGCCGGGTGGGGCAGGGACGCCAGGCCGAGCCCGACGAGCCCGGTCTGGGTGGCGAGCGCGGCGGTGGCGCCGCGCCGGGGCGCCGCGGCCCGGCCGCGCCAGTCCTCGATCGCCCGGCCGTGGCGGGCGAGCAGCGTCGCCGCCCCGGTGAACCCGGCGGCGGCGAGCGCGACGGGCAGGTTGCCCTGGGCCGCGAGCTGCAGGGTCAGCGCGGCGCCGCCGACGACGAGGCCGGAGCCGGCGAGGTTCTGCCACCGGCGCAGGCGCGGGTCGTTGGTGTCGTCCCAGCCGGCCCGGCCCGCGGCCGCGGTGCGGAAGGCGGGCCACCCGAGCACGACGTCCGTGCCGGCGAACACGGCGTTGGTGACGACGCCGGCCAGGGCGGCGACGCCCGCCGCGTCGGGGGCGACGCCGCCGGTGACGATCGCGGCGGCGCCGCCCGCCGCGGCGAGGACGTGGTAGGTCAGGTTCACCGCGAAGGTGCCGGCCACGAGCGTCTGCAGGGCGCGCCCGACCGTGCCGCTGTGCGGGCGCAGCCCGATGAACGACGAGGCGGTGGCGCCCGCGGCGCGGGTGACCTTGTCGTGCCAGGTCGAGTACTCCTTGACCGCGAGGGCCTCGCGGTCGGCCCGGGTCTCGGCCGGGCGCAGCACCCGCCCGGTGGCCGGGTCGCGGTACGCGGGCACCAGCGGGAGGTTGACCAGCGCGTCGAGGATGCGCAGGAACTCGTCGGTCTCGGCCCGGATGCGGGCCGCCCGGTCCTCGACGATGCGCGCGCCGGCCGTGCCGTCGGCCATCCGGCCCTCGGCGGCGAGGTTGCCCAGGAGCTCGGCGGCGAGGCGCTCGACGATCGTGCGGGAGAGCCGGCCCCGCTCGATCGGCGCCTCGTGCAGCACGCGGACGTACTGCGTGCGGACGGTGCGCGGCGACTGCGCGAGGCCGCGGAGCACGAACGCGCCGGCGCTGAGCACCGCGCCCACCGTCGTGCCGGCGACGGCGGCCCCGACGAGGCTGCCGGGGGTGGCGAGCGGCCCGGCGACCAGCGCCCAGGTCATCGCGCCCGCGCCGCCCGCGAGCAGCGCGCCGAGACCCCGGCGGGCGCGCGCGGCGGCGCGGTGGAACCCGTCGCGGGTCGCGGCGACCGCGGTCTCCGCGTTCTCCAGGCGCGTCTGGGCGGCCTGGACCTGACGCAGGGCCGTGTCCTGCTCGGCCCGGCGTCCGGCGGCGTCCATCGGGCCGCCGGCGAACATGGCGTCGGCCTCGCGGGCGCTGATGAGCGCCTCGAGGGTGAACGGAGCGCCGCCGGTGGCGGCGAGACCGCGGAACGGCGGCCCGCGCGGGCTCGCGGGCAGGCCGCGCCGGCGCTGCCCGCGGGTCGGCGCCGCCGTGGGGCCCTCGGGCAGGGCGGCCAGGCGCGCCGCCTCCGCGTCGCGCAGGGCGGCGTCGGCGCGGTCGGCCGCGCGGTCGGCGCGCTGGATGCGGCGGTTGGTGGTGCGCAGCGTCGGGGTGTCCCGGCCGGCGACGACGGCCGGGTCGACCGCGTTGTGCCAGGCGATCGCGTTGCTGACCTGCTCGTGCCGGTCGAGATACGCCGCGAGGTCGGCGCTGGTGCCCGGCGTCCAGTCGGGGGTCGGGCCGACGGGGCGGTGGCCGGCGGGGGCGGTGACGCCCGCCGCGGCCTGCGCGGCGATCCAGCGGTCGACGACCGCGCGTCTGGCGGGGGTGAGCGTCCCGGCGGCGACGAGCTGCGCGTAGAAGCCGTCGGGCGCGGTGAGCTCGGCGAACGCGAACGCCTGCCCGCGGCGGGCCGCCTCGGCGACCATCGCCTCGGCGTTGCCGTGCAGGAGCCGCCGGACGGCCTCGGCGCCGGCGGCGTCGGTGGCGACGTCGGCCAGGATCGGCGCCATGTCGTAGTAGTGGCGCAGGTAGTTCGGCAGCGACGGCGACTTCACCGAGTCCGACCCGTAGACGAAGTGCTGCGGGAAGTCGCGGATCAGCGCGATGACCTCGCGGCGCACGGCGTCCGACCGCTCGATGTGCTGGGCGAGGTCGTTCCACGAGACGTCGAACACGAGCCGCGGGAACGCCTCCCGGCCGTCGCCGGACGCCGGCCCGCCGGTCTCGAGGCGGTGCACCTCCTGCGTGAGGACCTCGCGCAGCACGCCCAGGTGCTCGACGGTGAGCTCGGTCCACTTGCCCACCCCGAGGTGGGACAGCGACACCTGAGCGCGCGGGTACTGCCGCAGCAGCGCGACCAGCGGGCGCAGGTGGCGCTCGTCGGGGGTCGCGGCGACGTAGCGCCCGTCGGCCTCGACGATCGCCTCGCCGGCGTCGTTGTGCAGGATCACGACCTGCCCCGTCGTCTCCGCCGCGGCGAGCAGCTCACGCACGTGGGGGCTGTAGGGGTCGGGCACCACCGCGGTCGGGGTGAGGTCGCCGCGCGCGTCGCGCATCCGCAGCGCGTCCGCCTCGGCCGTGCGCCCCAGGGCCTCGAGGACCTCCCGCACCGGCTCGGCCGCCGCGGTGAGCGCCGCCACGTAGTCGCGCGGGCCGGTGCCGGCGACCAGGCGGGCGAGCGCCGGGGAGAACAGGCGGACGTCGTCCAGCGTGATCGCCCCGTCGGGGTCGCGGACCTCGTCGGTGATCCTGCGCAGCGCGGTGTTCAGGCGCCGGACGTAGCGCATGTACTCGGGGGCGAGGACGTGCGCGGCCTGCGGCCCGAGCAGCCGCGTCACAGCTTCCTTGGCCAGCGTCGTCTCGGCGACGACGTAGCCGAGGTCGGGGTTGAGCAGCAGCATCGCGGTCAGGTAGCCCTGAGCGCCCGGGATGTCGATGCGCGCGCCGGAGATGCCGGGCAGGGCCCGCCAGCGCAGGTCGTCGGGCAGGTCGCGGATGGCGTCGAAGAGCCGGACGTCGGGGAACTTCCCGCGCATCGTCAGCATCGCGTTGCCGAAGGTGATGCCCTGGCGCAGCTCGCCCGTGTTCGCGTAGTAGAAGCCGCCGCCGGCGGTGGCCAGCCCGCGCCCGCGCTGCGGGATGGGGGAGAGCAGGACGCGCCCGGTGTGCCCGGCGTCCCGCAGCCAGCCCAGCAGGTCGGCCAGGCGGGTGTAGCGCGGGTCCGAGTAGTCGCCGTGGTGCAGGTGCATGTCCCACGTCGCGCCGTAGGCCGGGCGCGGGTTGCCGATCTCCTGGGCCGCCCGGCGCGGCTCGCCGAGCGCGACGAGGCGTGCGGCGAGCTCGTCGGGGGCGACCGTGACGTCGACGGCCGCGAAGACGCCGGCCCGGGAGTCCGCGGCTCCGCCGGTCGGGCTGCGCCCCGTCGCGAGGCGCGCCGCGCGCTGGACGCCGCCGGCGAGGCCGAGCAGCGGGTCGACGACGCCCAGCCGGTGCTCGAGCCCGGCCTCGTAGCGCCCGATCAGCTCGCCGATCGCGTCGGCGCGCGCGGCCAGCGTGCCGGGGTCGACGACGCGCATCAGCGGCGTCAGGTGGGAGACGACGACGCCGGTCGCGGGCTCGAGCCACACGGCCATGGCCCGGTTCGGCAGCCCCCGGCGCGCCCCGGTCGCGAGCGGGCCGGCCATGGCGACGC
The DNA here is from genome assembly GCF_039542135.1 of Actinomycetospora chlora. NCBI lineage: Bacteria > Bacillati > Actinomycetota > Actinomycetes > Pseudonocardiales > Pseudonocardiaceae > Actinomycetospora > Actinomycetospora chlora. The sequence goes on along the minus strand of NZ_BAABHO010000098.1, from coordinate 63 downwards.
GGAAGGCGGCGAGCGCGGCGGCGAGCTCCGCGGCGGCGTCCGCCGCGGACGTCGCCCGCTGCC
>NZ_BAABHO010000097.1:0-7888 GCF_039542135.1 Actinomycetospora chlora | reverse complement strand
GCTCGGCCGGCGCGGGCTCGGCCGGCGCTGCCGGCGCCGCGGCCGGGGCGGGCTCGGCGGGCGCGGTCACCGGGGCGACCACCGGGGCGACCACCGGGGCGACCACGGACGCCAGCGACGACAGCGGGGCCACGCGGATGCCCAGGAGGGTGGCCACCGCGAGGCCCGCGGCCGCGACGATGGCGAGCGCCAGCACGACGCTGGCGATCCACGGGCCGCGGGAGGGCCCCGCGCTCGCGGCCGCCGTCATCGCCGGGCTCCGGCGGTCGGCTCCGTGCTCGTCATCAGGCCTCCTCGGTGCGGTGACCACGGCGGGGGAAGTCTCGGCCAATTCGATCGTGAGCGCACCCCCCGATCCCGGGGTCACGGGTGGGGGTCACGGGGCGGGCAGCCGCGGCACGGTCGCCGCGGCGAGACGGGTGGCGTCGGCGCACAGCGCGTCGGGCGGGCGGGCGCCGGCCACGGTCACCTCGAGCAGCTCGACCCGCGGGCTGCCGTCGACGGCGGTGTAGGAGCGCTGGACCAGCGCGACGCCGCAGGCCCCGTCGCGGGGGGTGACGGTCGCGGGTCGGCCGCCGACGTCGGCGGTGGGGGTGACGGTGCGGCGCCGCTCGACCCCGACGTCGACGACGGACCCGGCGCCCGGCCCGCCGCCCCAGCGGCAGGACCAGCCGCCGGTGCCGGGGGCGACGCGGGTGGCGTCGAGGCCCGGCACCGTGCCGAGGTCGGCCGGGGTGAGCAGCGCGCAGGTGTCGGCGGCGGTGAGCGCGCCGGGCGGGTCGGCCGTCGCGCGCCGCGGCAGCGGGGTGCCGGCCGAGAGCGTGCGGACCGTGCTGTCGGTGGCCGCGTCGGCGGCGGGGCACGGGTCGGCCGTCGACCCCGGCGGCGCGACCGCGTCGAGCGCGACCTGCACCCCCTCGGTGGTGACGACCGTCCGCGAGCACACCCCGGAGCGCGGCGCCGGCCGGCGCACGAGCAGCGCGCCGACGCGCTCCTCGGGGGCCGCGACGACCTCGGTCGCCACCGGCTCCAGAGTGGCGACGACGACCGTCTCCCCGGCCGGGGCGAGCGCGTCGAAGGTGCACGCGGCGGGGCTGCCGAGATCCGGGATCACCCGCGCCGACCCGCCGGGCGCCAGCGCCGCCGGATCGACGAGCGCGCAGGGCTCGGCCGTCCCCGGGTCGCCGACGACGGCGGGGACGACCCGGTCGCCGGGCGCCACCGGACGGGCCGGGGCGTCCGGCCCATCGGGCCGCAGCACCACCGCGAGCACGAGGACCAGGAGCACGAGGACCACCGCGACCGCGGCGACGAGCCATCCGGTGCGCCGGGACGGGGGCGGCCCGGGCGGCGGGGGAGCCGGCGGGGTCCGCGGTGGGCGGGGGAGCGGGCGAGCGTGGGGTGCCGGACCGCCGTACGGGGCGGGTCGGGGTGGGGCGGCCGGCGGCGCGGGGGAGCCGGGGGCACCCGCGCGCGTCACCGCGCGCCCGGGCGGGGCCGCGGACCGGGCCACCGGTGGGCTCCAGCGCTCGGTGACCCCGACGGTGCTGATCACCTCGGTCCGCCGCACCGGCTCCTCGGGGTCCGCCCCGGCGAGCCCGCGCAGCGCGGCGCGCAGGCCCGCGCCGAGCGTCCCGGCCGTCTCCGGCCGGGCCCCGGCGATGTCCGCGAGCGCGGCGGCGAGACGCCCGGACAGGTCGCCGTCCGGGTCGACGGTCGCGTCGGCCGTCGGCACCGCGGCGAGCACGGCGGCGAGGGCGCGGACGTCGTCGTCCTCGGCGACGGCGCGGTCGTCCGGCCGCACGCCCGAGGGCGTGCCGAGCAGCCGCACCTCGTCGCCGGGCCCGACGAGCACGACGTCCGGACCGACCCGGCCGTGCACCAGCCGGGCGGCGTGCGCGGCGGCCAGGGCCTCCGCGAGCTGCTGGGCGTGGTGCAGCAGGCGCGCCGCCGGCAGGGGACCGGCGTCGGCGAGACCGCGGGCGCCGGCCGGCACGTCGTGCACGAGCCAGAGCTGCCGGTCGACACCGGCCGCGACGTCGCGCACCGGGGCGAGCGCGGGGTGCGGGTGCGCCGCCGCGCGCCGGGTGTCCCGGGCGCACCGGGTGAGGGCATCGCCGGCGCCGTCACCGCCGGGCGCGAGCGCGACGGCGACGACGTCCGCGTCGGCCCAGGTGTCCCGGGCCGTCCGGACCAGCGCCGTCACCGGCGCCCCGAGCCGGTAGTGGCCGCCGGACAGCGACTCGCCGTCGCCGCCCGGCGGCTCCTCCGTCACGACGTCCGTCGCGGGCGGCGCGGCCTCGTCGGGAGGGCCGCTCACCCGCCGAAGGTCGAGCGAGCGCGGAACTGCATCGCGTTGAACACCTGGTTGGACTGGTCGAGGTTCGAGGTCCGGATCTCCCAGCTGTAGTTCAGGCCCGAGTAGATGCCGGTGGAGTACACGGTGCCGTTGGACTGCGCGGTGTACAGCGGCCCCTGCTCGACGCCCCCGACCTGCCAGCTCTCGAACTCCTCGATGCGCGGGCCGAGGCGGGCGGTGTCGTCGTACCAGGCGCGCGCGCCCGCCGCGTCCGGCCACCGGGCGAAGATCACGCGGGCGCCAGGGGCGGTGCTGGCGTAGTCGCAGTAGTAGACCTCGGTCGCGACGACGCCGCTCTGGGTGCGCAGCGGGGTGGTCGCGGGGTCGACCTGCTGGCAGTTGGAGGCCGTGACGTCGGGGAAGACCTGCGAGAGCGCGGGCTGCCCCGGCGGCACCGACGCCGACGTGGTCTGGGGGGTGGTCGTCGTGGCGCCGGTCGTGACCGGGGGCGCGGCCGGCGTGGACGAGCCCCGGTTGAGCAGCACCACGGCGCCGACGGCCACGACGAGCAGGAGCACGGCGACGCCGGCGACGATCGCGACGACCTTGCCCTTGCCGCCCTTCGGGGGCTGCGGGGGCTGGCCGTACCACCCGGTCTGCGGCCCGCCGCCGCCCGGCGGCGGGAACTGGCCGGTGCCGTAGCCCGGCGCGTACTGCGGGGTGGTGCCCGGGTAGCCGGCCGGCCCGTAGCCCGCGTTCGGGCCGCTCTGGCCGGGGGCGCCGGGCACCGGGCCGCTGCCCGGTCCGCCCCAGGCGGGGGCTGCCTGCGGGCCGGAGGTCTGCGGCGTGCCGAACGGGGACGGCTGCTGGGGGCCGGGCGTCCACGGCGCCGCCTGCGGTCCCGAGCTCGGCCGCGGGCCGGGTACGTGCGTCGGGGTGGCGGACTGTGAGCCGGCCGTGCCGGCCGCAACACCCGCCGCGCCCGCCGCGCCCGCCGCGCCGACGGCACCGGCAGCGCCGGCACCCGACCCGGGGGCCTGGGCGTCGGTCGGGCCGGGCCCGGTCGGCGACACCTCGCCGCCGACGGCGCGCACGGCGGCGTCGGCGAAGTCGCCGGCGGTCGCGTAGCGCTGCGTCGGGTCCTTGGCCATGGCCCGTGCGAGCACCTCGTCGAGCGCGGGCGGCGAGCCCGGCGCCACCTCCGAGAGCCGCGGCGGCGTCGCGTTGAGGTGGTCGTACATCAGACCCGGGCCCTCGGAGAGGAACGGCGGGCGGCCCGCGATCGCCTCGAACAGCAGGCAGCCCAGGGCGTAGACGTCGACGCGGCGGTCCATCTCGCGGCCCATGAACAGCTCGGGGGCCATGTAGGCGAGCGTGCCGATCGCGGAGCCGGTGCCGGTGAGCGAGCTCTTGGTGTCGCCGCCCATCGCGCGGACGATGCCGAAGTCGACCAGGTAGACGAAGTCGCGCCCGCGGTGCTGGGTGATCAGCACGTTGGACGGCTTGACGTCGCGGTGGATGAGGCCGTCGTCGTGCGCGGCATCGAGGGCGTCCGCCGTCTGACGGACGATCTCGGCGGCGCGGCGCGGCTCGATCCGGCCCTCGCGCTCGATCTCCTCGGCGAGGTCGACGCCGGACACCAGTCGCATGTCGATGTAGAGGCGGCCGTCGATGGTGCCGAAGTCGTGGATCGGGATCACGTGCGGCGACGAGAGCCGGGCGGCCGTGCGGGACTCGCGGCGGAAGCGCTCCTGGTAGTCGCCGTCGTCGGCGAGCCCGCCGTGCAGGCGCTTGAGGGCCACGGTGCGCTGCCGGGACGTGTCGAACGCGCGGAACACCTCGCCCATCCCGCCGCGGCCGATGCGCTGCTCGAGGCGGTACGGCCCGAACGTCTCGGCCGGTTCGCCCGACGACGGCGAGGGCGAGTGGCCGGGGGCCTCGGTGCTCATGGGGCGCTCTCCTGGATCGTGTCCTCGACCCGCCGGGAGACCCGCTCCCCCGCCGGATGAAAGTCACCGAGAGTATGTGTGATCGCCCTGGGTGAGGCCATAGGCCTCACACTTTTCGCAGAGTTCCCTCACGGTTGGTCACAGAATGGCCACCGAGCGGCCCGCGGGGCGCCCGCGTTCAGGCCGGGACCTGCGCCGCGGGGAGGAGCTGCAGCGCCGGGAGGAGACGTCGCGCGTCCTCGGCCGACCGGGTGACGAGGTCCACGGCATAGGGCCGTTCGGCGTACGCAGCCGTGGTGTAGATCGTGCCGTCGGGGGCCGCGCGGGTGTGGACCGGCCCCTGGGTCTCGCCCGCGGCGTCGGTCCACGAGAAGGGGCCGGCGAGGCCCGGACCGCCGGCGGCCTGGTCGGCCTGCCACCGCCCGGCGTCGGCCGCGGTCGGCCACTGCGTGTAGTAGACGGAGGCGCCGGGGACGGTGGCGCCGTGGTCACAGCCGATGACGGCCACGGGACGCGCGCCCTGCGACGTCACGTACTCGCCGGGGCCGGGTCGGTAGGCCGCGCAGCCCGCACCGAGGCGCGCCACGTCGGGGAAGGCTGCGGCGAGCGGCCCGGCCGCGACGGCCACGGGCGCGGTCGGGGCCGCCGGTGCCGGCGCGTCCCCGGCCACCCGGGCCGCGCCGACCAGGGCCACCAGGAGGGCGGCCACGGCGGCCACCGCGGTCACGGCGCCGAGGGCGAGCCACCGGCTGCCCGGGGAGCGGGGCAGGGCGGGGTCCGGCGCCGGCGGGACCGCCGGGGTCACCGCGACGTAGCGCGTCCCGCGCGGCGGGGTGACCGGCGGGGCGCCCGAGGGCGCGCCCGTCGTCGGCCTGCCCGTCAGGGCCCGGTGCGCCGCGTCCGCGAACGCGCCCGCCGTCGGCCACCGTGCGGCGCGCTCGACCACCGCGGCGAGGGCGGGCGGGAGCTCCGGGTCGGCGGCGGCGGGACGCCCGGTGCGCGCCTCGACGAGCAGGTCCGCCAGCGCCCGCAGGTCGACGCCCCGGTCGCCGCCGAGCGAGGCCCCGCCGAACCCGGTGAGGGAGACGACGTCGTGCCCCGAACGCTGCTCGAGCAGGACCCGCGCGGGCGTCACGCCGCCGTGCACGAGCCCGTCGGCGTGCGCGGCGTCGAGCGCGTCGGCGACCTGGCGCACGATCGCCGCCACGCGCCGGGCCGGCAGCGGCCCGCGCCGCGCGATCTCGGCGGCGAGGTCGGTTCCGGGCACGAGGCGCACGGCGAGGAAGGGGCGCCCGTCGACGACGCCGAAGTCGTGGATGGGGACGACGTGCGGCGAGCAGAGCCGTGCGGCCGTCCGCGCGACCAGCCGGAACACCGCCGGGTCCGCCGTCGGCTCCGGCAGCTCCAGGGCCACCGCGCGCCGCCGGACGGTGTCGCGGGCCCGGAACACCCCGCCGCCGAGGTGCTCGACGAGCCGGTAGGGCCCGACGGCGTCGGTGTCGTCGGTGGGGCGGCCGGGACGGGACCCGGCGGTGATCGTCATCGGGCCGGCCGGTGGCGCGGGTCGAGCCGGCGCAGCAGCAGCCCGGCGAGGACGACGAAGCCGACGGTGACCGCGGTCAGCGCGCCGAGGTCGAGCAACCACGCGCCCGCGGTGTGGTCCCAGAGGGGGTCGGCCTCGGTGTATGGCGGCGGCACGCCGGGGCCGGTCCGGACCCCGATCGTCGACGCGCCGAGCGCGAAGCCCCACCGGGCGGGCACGAGCCACGACAGCTGCGCCAGCACGGGGCTGCCGCCGATCTGCAGCAGGGCGCTGGAGAGGATGAACTGCAGCATCGCGAGCAGCACGAGCAGCGGCATGCCGCGGTCGGCGTTGTCGATCCACGCCGACACCGCGAGCCCCACCGCCATGCTCGCCACCGTGGTCAGCGCGATCGCGACGAGGATCTCCAGGCGCGGGTCGGGCAGCACCACGGCCTCGTCCGGCCCGGGACGCCCGACGGTGCCGAGCACGCCCAGCACCACGCCCTGCAGCCCGGTGATCACCGCGAGCACGACCACCTTGGAGAGCAGGTAGCTCGCGCGGGAGAGCCCGATGGCCCGCTCGCGACGGTAGATCTCGCGTTCCTTGACCAGCTCGCGGATCGACGCGGCCGACCCCATCAGGGCGGCGCCCACGACGAACACCATGAGCAGGCTCTGCGGCGCGCCCGGCACGCCCCGCAGCTGCTCGGCCAGCGAGAGGCCGGTGTCCACCGGCAGCGCGTGCGACAGCAGCGCCAGCACCAGCGGCAGCACGACCATGAAGATCGTGTACTGCCGGTCGGCGGCGATGACCGCGAGGTAGCGCCGCGCGAGGATGCCGAACTGGGCGAGCGCGGACTGCTGGCGCGGTGGCGGCGCCGTGGGTGGTGTGCCCGGCCGCGCGGGTGCCGACGCGCCGGGCGGCGGGGTGCCGATCCAGCGCTCGGCGAGCGACGAGCGCCGGTAGCGCTCGCCCCAGTCGACGTCGGAGCGCCGCTCCAGCAGCAGGAAGAGGTCGGCGAAGTCCGACACCCCGAAGTACTGCAGTGCCTCCCGCGGGGGTCCGAAGTAGGCGACCCTGCCTCCCTCCTCACCGGGCGCGCCGGGGGCGAGGAGCAGGAGGCGGTCGCAGACGTCGAGGTTGGCGACGTTGTGGGTGACGACGACGACGGTGCGGCCGTCGTCGGCGAGGCCGCGCAGGGTGTGCATGACGGACTTGTCGAGTCCGGGGTCGAGGCCGGAGGTGGGTTCGTCGAGGAAGAGCAGGGAGGGTCGGGTGAGCAGCTCCAGGGCGACGCTGGTGCGTTTGCGCTGGCCGCCGGACAGGGAGTCGATGCGCTGCTCGGCCTGGCCGGTGAGGCCGAGCTCGCCGATCACCTCGTCGATCCGGCGGTCCCGCTCGGCGGCGGTGGTGTCGGAGGGGAACCGCAGGCGGGCGGCGTAGGCCAGGGCGCGGCGCACGGTGAGCTGCGGGTGCAGGATGTCGTCCTGCGGCACGAGGCCGATGCGCTGGCGCAGCTCGTCGTAGTCGGTGTAGAGGTCCCGGTCGGCGTAGGTGACCACGCCCTCATCGGCGGGCCGGAACCCGGTCAGGGCCCGCAGCAGCGTGGACTTGCCCGCGCCCGAGGGGCCGACGACGGCGAGCAGGCTGTTCTCCTCGAGGGCGAAGCCGACCCGGTCGAGGAGGGTCGTGCCCTTCGGGGTGCGCACGACGAGGTCCTGTGCGCGGAACGCGACGGCGCCGGCGTCCACGCGCTCGACGAGGCGGTCGCCCTCGAGGTGGAACAGGGCGTGCCCGATCCCGAGCAGCATCCCGGGGCGCAGCTTGACGTGCCGCACGCGCCGGCCGTCGACGTAGGTGCCGTTCGGGCTGCCGAGGTCGACGATCTCCCAGCCGCCGACGCCGTCGGCGACGAGCTCGGCGTGGTGGCGCGAGACCAGCAGGTCGGCGACGACGACGTCGTTGTCCTCGGCGCGGCCGATGCGGATGCGCCCGGCCGCGCGCCGGTCCGGCGGGGCGGTCCCGCCTGCCGCCGGGGGCGCCGGCGGCAGGCGGTGCACCGCCGAGAGCCGCCCCAGGCTCCACGGCCCGGCGGGTGGCTCGGGCTCGGGGAGC
>NZ_BAABHO010000096.1:0-9172 GCF_039542135.1 Actinomycetospora chlora | reverse complement strand
CTCCGGGGCCGGCCGGGGCTCCGGCCCGGGGGTGTCGCGCTCGCGATCGGCGGCCGGCCCGGGTCCGGGTGCCGCGCCCCACCCGTCCCACGCGCCCCCCTCGGTCGGCCAGCCGGCGGGCGGCGCGCCCGCGGCGGCCTCGGGTGGCGGCGCGTGGTGGTGGCCGTGTCCCGGGTCCTGGTGGCTCTGCACCATGAGCCGCAGCAGCATCATCAGCCCCGACGCCTGCTCGGCGAGGCGGGCCGTCAGCTCCGGCTGCTCGCCGCGCAGGGCAGCGACGAGCGCGCAGATCGGGCACCACGAGCAGGGCCCGGCGCTCTGCGGGGGACGCATCCCGAGCCGGCGCGACCCGGTGGGCGGGCTGGTCGCGCCCCCGGTCGGTGCGGCCGGCGGGGCCTCGACCCGCGTCCCCAGCCAGTCGAGCAGGGCGGACGCCGTCGCGCGGGCCTCCGCGGTGAGCCGCTCCTGGGCCGCCCGACCGGCATCGCTCCCCGGCGTGGTCACCGCATCCACACCGTGGGGTCGGGGCGGAAGACCACCGAGAGCAGGTCGTCGGCGAGGTCCGCGCCGGTGACCTCGCAACGGCGCAGCACCGGGGGCAGGGCGACCGCGCGGCGGCGCCCGTCGACGGTCACGGCGAGCTCGTCGCCGATGCGCGCCAGGTCGACCTCGGCGTCGCCGATGCCCGCGACGTGCAGGTCGAGCACGAACTCGCTGTCGGGCGCGGTGCCCGTGCCCGCGGTGCGGCGGACCGCGACGAGCGCCCGCCCGACCGGGCCGTCCAGGGGGTCGTCGTCGCCGTAGAGGGTCTCGGCCAGGCCCGCGAGGGCGTCGACGCCGACGGGCTCGCCGGCGTGGTGGGCCACCCGGCGCACCGGCACGTCGCCGCCCGCACCGGTGAGGTCGGCCAGCACGGCCTCCTGCTCGGCGCGCCGGGTGCGGACCCAGGCGGCGGCCTCGCCGCGACCCCCGGCGTCGGGCACCAGGCGGTTGGCGACCATCCCGTCGACGTGCAGCCCGTGCAGCGCCAGCGCGGTCAGGGTGCGGCGGGTCTCGGCGGCGACGACCCGCTCCGGGGTGAGGACCAGGCGGATCGTCGTCGTGCGGTGGTCGGCGAGCAGGTCGCGCAGGCCGGCGAGCTGCTCGGCGAGCCGGGAGAGCGAGGCCGCGGCGGCGTCCCACCGCGCGACGGTGGCGCTGCTGCCCGCCAGGCCCGCGAGCACGCCCCGCACGGCGCGGCGGTGGGTGGGGAACAGCCGCTCGAGGTAGGAGCCCAGCGCCTCGGGCAGGGCGAGCAGCCGCAGCGTCTCGGCGGTCGGGCCGCAGTCGACCACCACGACCTCCCAGGGGCCGTCGGCGGTGGCGCGACGCACGTCCTCGAGCGCGAGCAGCTCCTCGACACCGGGCAGGACCGTCAGCTCGTCGGCGACCATCTCGTCGACCCCGGCCCCCGCCAGGAGCGTCCGCAGCTGGGTGCGCAGCGGCTCCCAGGCGTCGTCGACCAGCGCGCGGGTGTCGATGTGCGCGGCGAACAGGCCCGGGAACGTCTCCGGCGCGACCTCCCGCGGCGTGCCGTCGAGCCGCGCGTCGAGCGCGTCGCCCAGGGAGTGCGCCGGGTCCGCGGACAGGACGAGCACCTTGCGCCCGCCCCGCGCCAGGGCGACCGCCGTCGCTGCCGCCGTGGTGGTCTTCCCGACCCCGCCCTTGCCGGTGAACAGCAGGACCCGCACTCAGCCCTCCACGCGACGCTTCAGCCCGGTCAGCGCCTGGTCCATGATGCGCTTCTCGGCCCGTCGCTTGAGCAGGCCGGGCAGCGGCACGGCGAGATCCACCGAGAGGGTGTAGGTGACCTCGGTGCCGTCGCCGGCCTCGGCGAGCCGGTAGCGGCCGCGCTGCGAGCGCTGGACCTGCCCGGACACGAGGTCCCAGGTGACGCCGTCGTCCTGCCAGTCGTAGGCCAGGACGTAGTTGTCCTTGATCGGGCCGGCGTCCAGGTTGAACCGGACCTGCTCGGGCCGTCCCTCGTCGTCGTGCGTCAGCACCTGGGCCGCGGTGATCGAGTCCGCCCACTCCGGATACGCGGGGAAGTCGGCGATGACCCCGAGCACATCGGAAGCCGGGGCCGCGATCGTGATGGACTGCGTCGACTCGTCGGCCATGGCGCGGAAGGCTACCGCCGCGCCCCCGGCCCGCGGCACGCCCCGTGGGCCCGTCCGGGGCTCCCGTGACGGCCCCCTCACCGGATCACGCGGACGTGATCGGGCGCTCACCCGGCCGTCCCGCCGTCCAGGCCGCGGGCGGCACGCCCGGTGGCCGCCCGGCCTCGAGACGGTCCTTGAGCCCGAACGCGACCGCCTTGGCCGCCCGCTGGCGCCGCACGGCCTCCCGGGTCGCGGCGCGGCGCGGGAGGGCCTCCCCCACCGGGTCGACGCGCAGGAAGTAGTGCAGGACGGTGCCGTCGCCGACGGCCTCGAGCCAGACCTCCATGCTCCCCCGCCACGCGTCCCCCACGACGCTCCAGCGCACGCCCTGCGGTCCCCGGTCGGCGAACACCCGCAGCGCGAGGTCGGGCCACAGGTCGCGCCAGCCCTCCGGGTCCGCGAACTCGGCGGCCAGGCGCTCTGGGGGCACGGCGAGGAAGGTCTCGTCCACCACGTCGACGGTCGCCACGCACCCAGCGTGGCAGGGGCCCTCGGGGCCGTGCGCGTTGGGCGAAATGTCCGGCTACCAGGAGGTACGAGCCGGGACTATGGTCACTGCCGACGCACAGGCGCGGGGCAGGAGTGACGCAGATGCAGCAGTACACGGAGCCGGCGACCGCCAAGGTGGCCGACGACGACAACCTCACCGCCGCGCCGTGGGGCAACGCGGAGGCGCACGGCGGGGAGGTGGCCTACCGCCGCCTGCAGAACGACGAGTGGCAGGACGTCACCTTCGCGACGTTCCGCGACGAGGTCGCCACCGCCGCCAAGGGCTTCGTCGCCGCCGGCCTGCAGCCCGGCGACCGGGTCGGGCTGATCTCGCACACCCGCTACGAGTGGACGCTGCTCGACTACGCCCTCTGGGCCGCCGGCGCGGTGACGCTGCCGATCTACGAGACGTCGTCGGCCGACCAGGTGGAGTGGTGCCTGTCGGACTCCGGCGCCCGGGGCGTCATCGTGGAGTCCGACGAGCACCGCGAGATCGTCGAGGGCCTGCGCGAGAAGCTCCCCCACCTCGAGCACGTGTGGCAGATCGACGGCGCCGACGGCGCGGTGAGCAGCCTGCGCGACGCGGGCCGCGACGTCGACGACGCGACGCTCGAGCAGCGCCGCACGGCGGTGCACGCCGACGACCTCGCGACGTTGATCTACACGTCGGGCACCACGGGCCGCCCCAAGGGCTGCGAGATCACCCACCGCAACCTGCTGTTCGAGGTCCGTGCGGTGGCCGACACGTTCAGCGACCTCATGCAGCCGGGCAACTCGACGCTGCTGTTCCTGCCGCTGGCGCACATCTTCGCCCGCGTCATCCAGTGCGCCGCGATGGAGTACCGCTACACGATCGGGCACTTCGCGGACACCAAGAAGCTGACCACCGAGCTGCCCCGCTTCCGGCCGGACTTCCTGCTCTCGGTGCCGCGGGTGTTCGAGAAGGTCTACAACGGCGCCAAGGTCAAGGCCCACAACGACGGCAAGGGCCGCATCTTCGACATGGCCGAGGCCACGGCCGTCTCCTACAGCGAGTCGCTCGACAAGGGCGGCCCCGGGATCGCCCTGCGCCTGCAGCACGCGCTGTTCGACAAGCTCGTCTACACCAAGCTGCGCGCCGCGCTGGGCGGGAAGTGCACCGGCGCGGTCTCGGGCGGGTCCGCGCTCGGCGCCCGCATCGGCCACTTCTTCCGCGGCATCGGCGTGCCGATCCACGAGGGCTACGGCCTCACCGAGACCAGCGCGGCGATCACCGCGAACCCGAACCGCGCGATCCGGATCGGCACCGTCGGCAAGCCGATCCCGGGCGTCACGGTCGCGATCGGCGACGACGGGGAGATCCTGGCCAAGGGCGACGTCGTGTTCCGGGGCTACTGGAACAACGAGCAGGCGACGACGGAGACGATCGTCGACGGCTGGTTCCACACCGGCGACCTCGGTAGCCTCGACGACGACGGCTACCTGTCGATCACCGGGCGCAAGAAGGAGCTCATCGTCACCGCCGGCGGCAAGAACGTCGCCCCTGCGGTGCTCGAGGACCGCGTCCGCGCCCACCGCCTCGTCAGCCAGGCCCTCGTCGTCGGCGACGATCGGCCCTACATCGGCGCCCTGGTCACCCTCGACGCCGAGGCCCTGCCCGGCTGGAGCTCCGAGCACGGCAAGAGCTCCAGCGACCCGGCCGACCTCGCCGACGACCCCGACGTCCAGGCCGAGATCTCCGCGGCCATCGACGAGGCGAACAAGGCCGTCTCGCGTGCCGAGGCGATCCGGCAGTGGCGCATCCTGCCGAGCGACTTCACCGAGGAGAGCGGCGAGCTCACCCCGACGATGAAGCTCAAGCGCAACGTCATCGCCGAGAAGCGCGCCGACGAGATCGAGGCCGTTTACCAGAGCTGATTGGTCGCGGTCGCCCCTGGACGCAGCGAACGTGCGGTTCGCTGCTTCTACGCGCGCGAAGTCCCCGTTGATCTAGCCGGCGGCGAGTGTGCGCAGGCGGGCGGCGCGGGCCTCCCAGGTCCAGTCGGCGCGCATCCAGGCGCGGCCGGCGTCGCCCATGGCCCGCGCGGCGTCCGGGTCGATCAGCAGGTCGGCCAGGGTGTCGGCGACGTCGTGGCGGTCGCGGCCGTCGACGAGCCGCCCGGTCTCGCCGGGACGCACGGTCTCGGGCGCACCGCCCGAGCGCCCGGCGACGACGGGGACGCCGCTGGCCTGGGCCTCGAGCAGCACGATGCCCAGGCCCTCGACGTCGAGCCCGCCGCCGAGCGTCCGGCACGGCAGGGCCGACACGTCGACGGCGGCGTGGTGCGCGGCGACCTCGTCGGGCGCCATGGGGCCGGTGAACACGACGTGGTCGGCGACCCCGTGGCTGCGCGCGAGGCGCCGGAGGCGGTCGCGGTCCGGGCCGTCACCGGCGATGAGCAGCGCCGCGCCCGGGATGACCTCCCGCAGCCGGGGCAGCGCGGCGATGAGCACGTCCTGGCCCTTGCGGCGCACCAGCCGGGACACGCAGCCGACGACCGGCCGCTCCCCCAGCCCGTAGCGCCGGCGGATGTCCGCCCGCGCGCCCGGGTCGGGGCGGAAGCGGTCGGTGTCGATGCCCGAGGGCAGCGGTTCGAGGGCCGCGTCGGGCCCGAGCGCCGCGGCGATGCGACCGCGGGTGTAGCGGCTGACGGTGGTGACGACGTCGCAGTCGCCTCCGATGCGGTGCAGCAGCCGGCGGCTCCCCGGCAGCATCGACCAGCCGACCTCGTGGCCGTGGGTGCTCGCGAGCACGCGCCGCACCCCGGCCCGCCGCAGGGCCGGCGCCATCAGCCCGAGCGGCGCGGCCGCCCCGAACCAGACGGTCTCGACGTCCCGGCCGCGGACGAGCTCCGCCGCCCGCCGCGTCGCGCCCGGCGTGGGCAGCATCATGGTCGTCGGGAGCCGGTGCACCTCGAACGGCTGGGCCGCGTCGAAGCGCCGGCAGGCCGCGAGCCCCTCGTCGGTGCGGTTCCAGGTGGACGCGAGGACCACGAGCTCGCCGGGCGGCAGGCGGGCGGCGAGCGCGTGCAGGTAGGACTGGATGCCACCCGGTCGGGGCGGGAAGTCGTTGGTGACCAGCAGCGTGCGCGCCACGGGCCGGAGCCTCGCACGGGCGTCCGCGACGACCCGCCACGGGCCGGGCGCCGCTACGCGGTCCCGCGGACGAACTCCGCGACCGCCGCGTTCACGACCCCCGGGTGCGTGGCGCTGAGGAAGTGCTGGCCGCCCTCGACGACCCGCAGCTCCGCCCGCGGGGCGTTCGTGAACCGCCCGATCCCGTCCTTGGCGTTGGCGACGGAGTAGACGCGGTCGTCCGTGCCGTGCAGCCAGAGCACCGGGCAGCGCACGGCGTCGAGGCGCCCGAGCAGGCCGTCGCGGTCGCGCAGGTTGATCGAACTGGTGCGCAGCCGCCGGCGCCCCGCGTCGCCGACGTAGTTCTGCTGGTGGACGCCGTGCCAGAACGCCCGCGTCTCCGGGTCGACGTCCGGCCCGAAGCCTTCCGGGAGGACGGCGTCGACGAGCTCGAGCGGGATGACCCAGTCGTCGGCGACCGGCTCGGCCAGCGCGTCGATGGCCGGGCTGAGGAACGCGATGCCGTCCCAGCACCCGAGCTCGCGGCTGCGCGGGCTCTCGGCGTCCATCGACGTGCCGAGCGGGATCACCCCGCGGACGACGTCCGGGGCCAGCAGCGCCATCCGGACCGCGATCCAGCCGCCCTGCGAGGTCCCCAGCACGAACGCCCGGTCGATGCCGAGGCCGTCGAGCACCTGCAGCGCCGCCACGGCGCTGTCCCAGTAGGTGAAGTCGGCGTACCCGCCGCGCGTGGCGCCGTGCCCGTAGGGCTCGATGGCGAGGAGGTTGGCGGTCCGCGTCAGCTCCTCGTCGGCGAACTGCGCCCGGTAGAGCTCCACCGAGGTCGTGAAGGAGTTGAGCAGGACGACGGTCGGCCGTGCCGGGTCGTACTCGTCGGCCAGGGCGTACCCGATGGTCGAGGAGCCGAGGTGGGGCACGGTGATCGTCTGGGTGCTCATGGTGCCGACCCTGTGACCGGCACCACGCCCGTGTCAACGACGCGGGCACACCCTCAGAGGACGATGCGCCGCACGCCGGAGAGGTTGCTGCGGACGTCGGACACCTTCACGACGTCGCCGGACTGCGGGGCCTCGAGGAACTTGCCGCCGCCGACGTAGATGCCGACGTGCGTGACCGGGCTGTTGAAGAACAGCAGGTCGCCGGGTCGGGCGTCCTTCGGCTCGACCGGGACGCCGATCAGCGCCTGCTGGCGCGACACCCGCGGCAGGCCGACCCCGACCTGGCGGTAGGCCCACTGGACGAGCCCCGAGCAGTCGTAGGTGCTCGGCCCGGTGGCGCCCCAGACGTAGGGCTTGCCCTGCTGGGTGAGCGCCGTGCGCAGCGCGTCCATCGCGACGCCGGTGCCCGGGATGTTCGTCGGCCACGCCGTGGTGCCCCCGCGCCGGAGGGCGGCGCGCGTGGCGGGCGAGGCCTCGGCCAGCGCGTCCTCGGCCGCCGCGACCTCCCGGTCGGCGTCGGCCTTCCGCGCGGCGGCCTCGTCGGCGGTGCGCTGCGCGTCCGACGCCGAGCGCTGCGCATCGAGGTCGCGGGCGGCGGCGTCGCGCTCGGCGGTCTCCGCGACCGCGGTGGCGTCGAGGAAGCGCTGGACGAACCGCTGGTTCTCCGTCGAGACCTGGTCGAGCAGGGTGGTGCGGTCGAGGTAGGACTGCGGGGACTCGGCACCCAGCAGCGCGGACAGCGGGTCGAGCTGGCCGCCCTGGAACGCGGCGCGTGACACCTGGTCGACGTCGACGAACGCGCGGTCGCGGTCGGCGCGGGCGGCGTCGGCGGCCTGGTGCGCGGCCTCGGCGTCACGGCGTGTCCGGTCGGCCTCGCCCCGGCGGACCCCGAGCTGGTCCTGCGCGTCCAGCGACGCCTCCGTGGCGTCGGCCGCTCGGGCGTTGGCCTGCGCGAGCGCCGTGACGGCGTCGTCGGCGCCGGGCGGGACGATGGGGTCGGCCGCGGCGGGCGCGGCGGCGGGCCCGGCCGCGAGGAACAGCCCGACCAGCACGGCCACGAGCGTGGGCACGAACACGGCCCCGAATCCGGACACGTGCCGCGCGGCCCGTCGCGCGGCCGGACGGGGTCGCGCACCGGCGCCGAGCGGCCGGACCACAGGGGGGTGGTCGGCCCCGCGCGCCGCGGGACGGGGGGACACCACGGTGTCGTCGGGTCCTCTCTGCGATGCCCGGCACGGCCGCGCCCCCGGGCCCGCCGACGCCGCGGGGCGGTCGGCGGACCGGACGCGTCGGCCCCCGACGGCCTCGATCCGGAACCCCCGGCGGCGCATGCGGCGCGCCGTGGGCGAGCAGAGATTACCGGACCGTAGGTCGCGTCCTTCACGGGTCGGCCCCGGACGGCGGGCGACCGTCCGGCCGACGCCGCACGGCCTCCTGACCTGCGGGGACTCACCCGACGTCCCGCGCGCGGCGGGCCGTGGCGCGGGGCCGCTCGGCGGCCGCGGGCGGCGGCGCGGGCGGCACGAGACGCAGGCGCGGGATGAGCCCGTGGTCGGCCAGGACCTCGAGCGCCCGCTGCTCGACAGGCCCGAACTCGAGCGGCAACGGGCCGCCCGGCGCCGCGTCGCTGGGCGTCGCCGGCGTCCGCGCCGGGACGTCAGGCGTGCCGAGCAGCACGCCGACGACGCAGTCGTGGCAGGCGACGTCGCGGACGGCGCAGGTGTCGCAGTCGATGAGCACGGTGGGCCTCCTGGCGGGGAGCCCCGGCGGTTCCGGGGTCGTGGGGCGCACGCTAGGAGCGACCCCCGACAACGCCGGCTCAGATGCGCGACAGGCGGCTCAGGAACACGCTCGACGGGACCGGGTGGGCGCCGCCGCGGCGCACCGAGTCGACCACCGCGCGGTCGGACGTCACGACCACCAGCGGCCGGCCCTCGGGCTCCGCCCCGACCAGCGAGCGGATGAGGTCGTCGGCCAGCACACCCGGCTCGCTGAACAGCACGCGCACCCCGCGTACGGAGTGCGTCGGCACGTTGGTGATGCCGGCGCCGTCGAAGACCAGCGTCGTCTCCGCCCCGGTCCGCGCCGCCAGCGGCGCCACGGCCGCGACCAGCCGCTCGCGCTGCGCGGCCAGCGACAGCTCCGGCCAGCCCGTCTTGGTGACGTTGTAGCCGTCCACGACGAGGTGCACCTCGGGCAGCGCGAGCAGCCGGTCGAGCGCGGCGGGGTCGGTGACGCGGGCCTTCGGCGTGGCTCCCGAGCCGGCGCCGACGAGCTCGGCGGGCCGGGCGCCGGCGTCGGTGCCCCGCAGGCCGAGCTCGTGGCGCAGGCCCTCCGCGGCGCCCGCGACGGTGTCGACGAGCAGGCCGAGCCGCGCGTCGTCGGCGCGGCGGGCCTCCAGCGACGCCCGGCGGGCGCCGGCGAGCTCGT
>NZ_BAABHO010000095.1:0-9287 GCF_039542135.1 Actinomycetospora chlora | reverse complement strand
CTGCCGCGGATCCGCTCCGAGCGCCCGGCGTTCGAGCTGCACTACCCGCACCTCAGCGAGCGCATCCGGCTCGAGGCCCACGTCGGGAGCGCGCACCCGGCCGTCGGCGAGGCGGCGGCCGGGGCCACCGGTCCCGAGCATCTCCCCGGCGGCGACGCCCGGGACCGGTGAGGCGGCCTCCTACACGTTCATGGCCACGTACTTGATCTCGAGGTACTCGTCGATGCCGACGCTGCCGCCCTCGCGGCCGAGCCCGGACTGCTTCCAGCCGCCGAAGGGCGCACCGGCGTTCGACACCATGCCCTGGTTGAGGCCGACCATGCCCGCCTCGAGACGCTCGGACAGGCGGATCGCCCGGCCGAGGTCCCTGGTGTAGAGGTAGCTGACCAGCCCGAACTCGGTGTCGTTGGCCGCGCGGATCGCCTCGTCGTCCTCGGTGAAGGTGAAGATCGGCGCGACCGGCCCGAAGATCTCCTCCTTGGCCAGGCGGGCCGAGGTGGGGACGTCGGCGAGCACCGTCGGCGGGTAGAAGTAGCCGGCGCCCGAGGGCACCTCGCCGCCGGTGCGGACGGTGGCGCCCTTCTGCACGGCGTCGTCGACGAGCTCGGCGACCTTGTCGCGCTGGTCGGCCTCGACCAGCGGGCCGACCTCCACGCCGTCCTCGGTGCCGCGACCGATCTTCATGTCACCCATCCGCTCGGTGAGCTTCTTGGTGAACTCCTCGGCGACGTCGGCGTGGACGTAGAACCGGTTGGCCGCGGTGCAGGCCTCGCCGATGTTGCGCATCTTGGCGAGCATCGCGCCCTGCACGGCCTCGTCGACGTCGGCGTCGGCGCACACGACGAACGGCGCGTTGCCGCCGAGCTCCATCGAGGTCTTGAGCACCTGGTCGGCGGACTGCTGCAGCAGCTTCTGCCCGACCTCGGTGGACCCGGTGAACGACAGCTTGCGGATGCGGCCGTCGCTGATCAGCGGGCCCATGACCTTGCCGGTGGACTTCGTGGTGACGACGTTGAGCACGCCGTCGGGCAGGCCGGCCTCGGCGAGGATGTCGGCGAGCTTGAGGATGGTCAGCGGCGTGAGGCTCGCCGGCTTGATCACCATCGTGCAGCCGGCGGCGATCGCGGGGCCGATCTTGCGGGTGCCCATGGCCAGCGGGAAGTTCCACGGCGTGATCAGCAGGCACGGCCCGATGGGCTGGCGCATCACCAGCACCCGGCCCGACCCGGTCGCGTTGACCTTCCACTCGCCGCTGATCCGCACGGCCTCCTCGGAGAACCAGCGGAAGAACTCGGCGGCGTAGGTGATCTCGGCCTTGGACTCGGCGAGCGGCTTGCCCATCTCGAGGGTCATGAGCAGGGCGATGTCGTCGGCCCGCTCGGTGACCAGCTCGAACGCGCGGCGCAGGATCTCCCCGCGCTCACGCGGAGCCGTGGCGGCCCAGTCGGCCTGCGCGGCCGCGGCGGCGTCCAGGGCGGCCATGCCGTCCTCGGGGGAGGCGTCGGCGACGTCGCAGAGGATCTCGCCGGTCGACGGGTCCTCGATGCCGAAGGTCTTGCCCTCGGTCGCGTCGCGCACCGAACCGCCGATGATCAGCCCCTTCGTGACCTCATCGATCACCCGGCGTTCCCGGTCGCTCTCGGCCATGGGTCCCCTCCTGCTCCGTCGGACTCGTCGCAGGCCGGAGTGCCCCCGGACCTGCGTCGCTACGCGTGCACCGGGCTCGGCCGACGGGAGCAGCGCCTCGAGGTGCCCGACCTCCTCGATGTTGTGGGTCGCCCAGGCGTCGACCATCGCGTCGGGGAACCGTCGCCGCAGCACCCGGTTCACCGGCGCGAGCGCGGCCGCGCGGGTCCCGAGGTCGAGCACGCTGACGTAGTGCGTGCCCTCGACGCCGGCCGACCAGGTGTGCTCGAGCGTCACCACGGCGACGCCCGCGACCCGCTGCACGAGCCGGATACCGGTCTCGTCGAGCTTCTCGACGCGGTCGACGACGTCCACGAGGTACTCCGGACGCCGCCCGAAGGCCTCGACGATGCGGAACCGCGCACCCTCGCCCGCCCCGCCACCGGGCGCCTCGCGAGCAAGCGCCCAGGTGATGTGGTCGAGCGGGTGCCACGCCAGGTAGCGGGGCAGCACCGCGTCGCCGTAGGTCATCGTGCCGCCGAGGTGGGAGAACCAGTCGAGCAGCATCGCCGGCGTGACCCCGGCCAGGGGCCGGTGGTCGATGAGCACCCGGCGCCGGCCGTGCGGGTGGTGCTCGGTGCGCACCAGCCGCGCCGACGACCGTTCGCGCAGGGGGTGGAGCACCGGTCGGGCCGGCGGGATGTCGGGCACGACGTCCTCCTGGGGTCTGGAGATACGGTGGCGTTTCCCCGATCGTGGGGTGGCCGACAGAGAAACGCAAGCGTGTCTTGGAGGACCGGGATGGCGCGACGGCACGGCGCCGAGCTCGAGGACGCGATCCGGGCGGCGGTCCTGGACCTCGTCCGCGAGCGCGGGGTGTCCGCGGTGACCATGGAGGCCGTCGCCACCCGGGCGCGGACCAGCAAGCCGGTGCTCTACCGCCGCTGGCCGGACCGGGCCGCGCTGCTGCGCGACGCCCTGCTGGCCGCGGCCACGGCCGCGATCCCGCACGCCGACACCGGCGGCTACCGGGGGGACATGCTCGCCGTGCTGCGCGGCTGGGCGGCCGCGATGACCGGCGAGCTGGCCCCGGTGCTCGTGGCCGTGATCTCCGCGACGGCCGAGGACCCGGAGCTCGCCGTCGCCTTCCGCGAGGGCGTGATCGGGTGGCGCAAGCAGGAGATGGAGGAGCTGATCGGGCGGGCGGTCGCCCGCGGGGAGGCCCGCCCCGACGTGCCCGTCCACCTGGTGCGCGAGCTGGGGCAGTCCGTGCTGTGGCACCGGCTGCTCGTCAGCGGCGACCCCATCGACGACGCGCTGGTCACGGCGATCGTCGACGAGGTGCTGCTCCCGGTGGTGGCGCCACGCAGCGCCGATCGGCCGCCGGCGACCTAGGCTCGGCGGCCGTGCCCGGTCTGTTCCGTCCCCGCCACCACGTCGCTCCCCGACCCGACCTCCCGCAGCGGGTGGGACCCGACGCCACGGCGGTCGTCGTCGGCGGCGGCATCGCGGGGGTGAGCGCGGCGCTCGTGCTCGCCGAGCGTGGCGTGCAGGTCGAGCTGCTCGAGGCCGCGCCGCACCTCGGCGGGCGCCTCGGCACGTGGGACCGGACGCTCGCCGACGGCAGCGAGGTGGTGGTCGAGCACGGCTACCACGGCTTCTTCCGGCAGTACTACACGCTGCGCGACCTGCTGCGCCGCATCGACCCCGACCTCGGCTTCCTGCGCGACGTCGGCGGCTACCCGATCGCGAGCCGGCCGTCGGTGGGGTGGGAGCCCGAGGACTTCACCGCCCTGCCCCGCACCCCGTTGCTCAACCTCGTCGCGCTGGTGCTGCGCAGCCCGAGCTTCAAGCTCTCCGAGCTGCGGCACGTCAACGCCGACGAGGCGCTGGCGATGCTGCACTACGACCCGGTGCGGACCTACGCCGAGCACGACCACCGCAGCGCCGCGGAGCTGCTGGACTCCCTCGGGTTCTCCGACCGCGGACGGGCGATGCTCTTCGAGGTCTTCGCGCACTCGTTCTTCAACGTCGAGGAGCGGTACTCGGCGGCCGAGTTCCTGGCGATGTGCCACTTCTACTTCACCGGCAACCCCGAGGGCCTGGGCATGGACGCCCCGACCGAGGACTACCGCACGGCGCTGTGGGAGCCGTTCACGCGGCTGCTGGAGAAGCACGGCGCGACGGTGACGACCGGCGCGCGGGCCGTCGCGCTGCGCCCCGACGGCGCCCGCGGCTGGGCCGTCGACGTCGAGCGCGAGCCGGCACGGCACGCCCGCCACCTCGTCGTGGCCACCGACGTGCCCGCCACGCGCGACCTCGTGGCCGCGTCGCCCGAGCTCGTGGCGACCGCGCCGGGGCTCGCCCGCGGCATCGCGAGCCTGCCCGGCGGCGAGCCCTACGTCGTGGCCCGGCTGTTCTGCGAGGGCGACGTCGACCCGGGCCGCGCGGTGTTCACCGGCGTCACCCGCGAGCGCGTCCTCGACTCGGTGACGCTGTTCCACCGGCTCGAGGGTGGGTCGGCGCGTTGGGCGGCGGCGGGCCCGGGCCCGCGGTCGGTGGTGGAGCTGCACTCCTACGCCTGCCCGGCGGGGACGTCGCGCGACGAGCTGGTGGCGGCCATGCGCGAGGAGCTCGCGGCGCTGTGGCCGGAGGCCGCCGACCTGCGCGTCGTCGACGTCGACGCCCACCGCTACACCAACGCGCCCGGCTTCGACCCCGGCTACCACCTCGTGCGCCCCGGCGTGCTCACCGACGCCCGGGGCCTGCGCCTGGCCGGCGACTGGGTGGCGTGCGACGTGCCGTCGGCGCTCATGGAGCGGGCGGCCGTCACCGCCGTCACGGCGGCCAACGACGTCCTGCGCGAGGAGGGCGCGGCCCCGGAACCGATGCGCTCGATCCCGCCGCGGGGGATCCTCGCCCGCCGCCCTCGTGCGTGATCTTCCGAGGTATACCTCGAAAGATCACGCACGTGGGGTGAGCGGCGGGGCGGGGGAGGACGCGATACGGTGCCGCGCGTGAACCGACGGATGGCCGGCGTGCTGCTCGCCGCGAGCGTGAGCCTGGGTGCCCTGAGCGCCTGCGCCTTCCCCGCCGACCCGGCTCCGGGCTCGCCCGCCACCCCGCAGGGCTACTCGGACACCGGCTTCCCGCCGCCGGGGCCGCCCCCGCAGCCCGGGGTCATCACGCCGGATCCGGTCGCGCCGGTGCGGCCGTCCGAGGCGCCCGCCCCGCCGGAGGGCCCGCGGCCCACCGAGGGCCCGCCCACGAGCGTGGAGAACCCGGAGCCGGTGCCGGCCCAGCCCGCGCCGTCGCCCGGGAGCTGATCAAATCTCGTCGGCGGTCGGGCGGGCGCACAGCAGCACCCCGACCAGCCCGATCGTGCCGCTGACCAGCAGCACGGCCAGCGCGGTGGGCGAGAGCGCACCGGTCGCGGCGTCGCCGAGCAGCACCGCGGCCGCCGTCCCCGGCACGAGGCCGGGTGCCGTCCCGGCGAGGTAGTGGCGCCAGCGCACGGTGGTCACGCCGAGGGTGTAGTTGAGCGGCGCGAACGGGATCACCGGCACGAGCCGGGCGGAGAGCACCGTGAGGAACCCGCGGGAGCTCAGCCGGGCCTCGAGCATCCGCACCCGGCCCGGGCCGAGGCGCTGCACGGCCCGCCCGCCGATGCGCCGGACCAGTGTGAACGCCGCCGCGGCCGAGACCGTCGAGGCCACCAGGCACAGCGCGAGCCCCAGCCACGGCCCGAACAGCACGCCGGCCGAGATCGAGAACGCCGTGCGCGGGAACGGCGCGACGGTGACCACGGCGTGCACCAGCAGGAACGCCACCGGCGCCCACGGGCCGAGCGCCGCGACCCGGTCGCGCACCTCCACGGCGCCGGGCAGCGGCACCGTGAGCGCCACGACCACCAGCGCGACCAGCACCACCCCGAGCACGGCCCAGCGCACGCGGGCCGTGCGGCCGTTCGGGGGCGGCGGGTCGGTCACCGGCCGAGGGTACGTGGGCCGCTCAGGCCACCCGCGTGAACAGTCCCTGGTACGACACCACGAGGCCCACCGGGTCGACCGTCACCGCGAACTCGCCGTACGTCGGGTCCGCGTAGGTGTAGGTCGCCAGGCCGCGGGCGTCGTCGGGGCCGCGCCGGTAGACCTGGCGCACGCGGTGCAGCGCCAGCGACGGCACGTCGAGCCAGGCGACGTCGACGGCCGCCTCGCCCCCGACGGGCAGGCCCAGGCGGCGCACCGGCAGCAGGTTGGTCAACGGGGTCGCCGAGACGTCGACGTCGGTGCAGCCGCGCAGCTCCGGCCACGGGCGGCCGTCCAGCGTCCAGTCGCCGAGGGCGTCCACCGACAGGGTGACGCGCTCGAGCCCGTCGTCGGAGAGGACCTCGACGAACGCCGTGCGCGTCAGCCAGGTGCGGTCGGCGATCACGGAGTACCGCAGCGACCACGACCCGGCCCCGTCGCGCACGACGGCCGCGCCGTCGAGCAGGTAGGCGCCGTCGGGGTGCGACGCGTCGGGGGTGAAGTCGGAGAGGGCGCCGTGGGCCAGGCCGTCGGGGACGTCGAGCCGCCGCCACAGCGCGGAGTGCAGGGCCACGGGGGGATCGTGGCAGACGCCCCGCACGGTGATCCGCGGTGATCCGCGCGTGCCGGGCGCGCACGCGTGGCACGATCGCCCGCGTCGTCGGCCGGGGAGACCCGAGCCAGAGGGGAGCGTGCCCGAGGTGAGTGGTCCGTCGTCGGGGGAGACCGGGGAGCCGTCCCCCGCGGAGCCGACTCCCGGGGCGTCCTCGGAACCGTCCTCGGAACCGTCGGCGTCGTCGCCGGACACCTCGTCCGCCGCGACGTCGTCCGGGGGGACGTCCCCCGGGGCCGGCCCCGACGACCCCACACCACCGCACGGCACGCCCGCGGCCACGCAGGTCCCCGCCTGGGACCCCGGGCCCGGGGCGGGCCCGCCCCAGACGCCGCCGCCGACGCCGCCCCAGGCGCCGCCTCCCGCACCGGGATACGGCGGTCCCGGCCCGGGCTACGGCGGGCCGGGCTACGGGGGCCCGCCGGCCGGCACCCCGCCGGGCGCGTTCGGGATGCCGCCACGGGCGCCGCGCCCGGGCATCGTGCCGCTGCGCCCGCTGGGTCTCGGCGAGGTGATCGACGGCGCGATGGGCTACATCCGCGCGCACCCCCGGGTCGTGCTCGGGACCTCGGCCGTCGTCGCCGTGGTCACCCAGCTCGTGCAGCTGGTGCTCACCCTCGTGCTCGGGGCGTCGACGCCGCCGCCCGGCACGTCGCCCGACCTCGCGACGCTCACCGCCGTCGTCGGCGGCTCGGCGGTGACGCAGCTCGTCACGGCGATCGTGACGTTGGTGGCGGTCGGGGTGCTGACCGGCATCCTCATGGTCACCATCAGCCGCGCGGTGCTCGGCGCCCCCGTCGACGCCGGCGAGGTGTGGCGCGCGGCCCGGCCGCGGGTGCCCGGGGTCATCGGGCTGTCGCTGCTCGTGGGGCTGATCGTCGCCGGGATCCTGCTGGTCGGGGCCGTGCCGGGCCTGCTCCTGCTGCTCGTCGACGGCACGCTCGGGGGCGTGGTCATCGCCCTCGGAGTGATCGCGGCGGTCGTGGTGGCGGTGTGGGTCGGGGTCTCGCTGTCGCTCGCGACGCCGGCGTACGTGCTCGAGGGCGTCGGGATCGGCGAGGCGCTGCGGCGCTCGTGGTTCCTCGTGCGGGGGCGCTTCTGGCCGGTGCTCGGCACACAGGTCGTCGGCACGATCATCGTCCTCGCCGTGACGGCCGCCTTCTCCTTCGTGCTGGCCCTGGTCGGCGTGGTGGCCTCGGTCGGCGCCGGCGGCGGGCTGGGCGCGTCGCCCACCGCCTCGCCGGCGGTGCTCGTCATCGGCGCGATCGTGGGGATCATCGCCTCGACCGTCACCCAGCCCTTCCAGGCCGGCATCACGGGCCTGCTCTACGTCGACCAGCGCATGCGCCGCGAGGGCTTCGACATCGAGCTGCAGCGGGCGTCGTCGGGCGGCTCCTGACCGTGTCGGTGCCCCCCGAGCCGCCGCTGCCGATCGACCTGGGTGCCGACCCGGCGCGGGCCCTGGCCCGTGACGAGCTCGCCCGCGCGGTGTACCGGGAGGCCGCGCCCGACCCGGTGCAGGCCGCGCTGCAGTGGCTGGCCCGCCGGCTCGACGACCTGCTCCGCGCCGCGTCGGACGCCTCGCCCGGCGGCGGGTGGGGGCTGCTGGTGCTCGTGGTGCTGGTGGTGGTCGTCGCGGTGGTGGTCCGCCGCCGCGTCGGCCGGCTCGCCCGCAGCGCCGCCGCGCCCGGCGTCGTCCTCGGCGGCACCGATCGCAGCGCGGCCGAGCACCGCCGCCTCGCCGACCAGCACGCCGCGGCCGGGCGCTTCGACGACGCGGTGCGCGAGCGCATGCGCGCGATCGTCCGGTCGCTGGAGGAGCGCACGATCCTCGAGCCGCGCCGGGGCCGCACGGCCGGTGACGCGGCCCGCGAGGGCGGGCGGGCGCTGCCCGCGGCGGCCGGCGCGCTGCAGGACGCGGCCCGGATCTTCGACGAGACCGTCTACGGCGGCCGGGCCGCCGACGCCGACGCCGACGCCCGGCTGCGGGCCGCGGACGCCGAGGTCGCGGCCACCCGGGCGGTGCCGGCCGGGTGATCGACGGGGACTTCCGGCGCGTAGAAGGAGCGAACCGGCCGTTCGCTGCCGCTGCGGGACAGCGCCCGAGACGCTGGCGGGGTCCGGCGCTGGTGGTCGGGGTCGTCGTGCTCGGGGCCCTGCTGCTCGCCGTGCTCGCCACACCCACGCAGACCGGGTCGCTGCGCCCCGACGCCGCGTCGCCCGAGGGGTCGATGGCGCTCGCGCGGGTCCTCGCGAGCCAGGGCGTGCGGGTCACGCCCGTCACCGACCTCGACGCCGCCACCGCTGGCCCGGGCCGCACGGTGCTGGTCGCCGCACCCGAGCGGATGAGCTCCCGCCAGCGCGCCGCCCTCGCCGTCTCGGGGGCCGACCTCGTCCTCGTGCGCCCGGACGAGGAGAACCTCGCCGCCCTGGCCCCCGGCGTGCGCCCTGCGCCGCTGGAGCTGCCCGAGCCCGTCGACCCGGCCTGCGCGCTGCGCGCCGCGGTGCGGGCCGGGCCGGTCGACCTCGCGGGCGCCGCCTACGTCGTCGACCCGGGCCCGGCGGCGCAGCGCTGCTACCTGACCGGCGGCCCCGACGGCGCCGCGTCGCTGGTGTCGCTGCCGGTCCGCGGGCGGACGGTGACCGTCGTCGGCGACGCCGCCCCGTTCACCAACGACGTCCTCGACGAGCGCGGCAACGCCGCCCTGACCCTCGACCTGCTCGGTGCCCACCGCGACCTGCTCTGGTACCTCCCGGTGCCGCCGCCCGCCGAGCCCGGCGCGCAGCGGGGGCTCAGCGAGCTGCTGCCCGCGGGCTGGATCTGGGGCCCGGTGCAGCTGCTCGTCGCCGGGCTGGCCGTGGCGCTGTGGCGTGGCCGGCGGCTGGGGCCGGTGGTGGCCGAGGACCTGCCCGTCGTGGTCCCCGCCGGCGAGACGGTGCGGGGCCGGGCCCGGCTCTACGGCCGCGCCGGCGCCCGCGACCGGGCCGCCGCCGCCCTGCGCGCCGACGCCGGGCGCGAC
>NZ_BAABHO010000094.1:0-11060 GCF_039542135.1 Actinomycetospora chlora | reverse complement strand
CGAGGTCGGCGAGCTGCGGGAACGCGGCGAGCGCCGCGCCGGCCGCCACCACGTCGGCCCGGGCCGCGGCGAGCGGGCCCTCGAGCTCGTCCGGGCCCTCCTCGCGGGCGCACCCGGCGGCGGCGAGCCCCGCCAGGCCGGTGAGCGTCACCAGCGCCCCCGCCCCGCGCAGCACCGTCCGGCGCGGGGTGCCGGACCGCTGCTCGGCAGGACCCACGGGGCTGTCCACGGCGACCACGGCCGGCCAGTCTGCCAGCCGCCCGCCGCGGCCCCCGCCGACGCGCCCGCACCCGGGGGACGGGTGCCGGCGAGCGCTACCCTGGACCACTGCGCGCCGGCACCCCGGTGCGTCGTGCCGATCCCCGCCTCGCGGCGGATCCGTTCCCCGTGAGGAGCCCCGTTGTCCCCAGGGACGTCCCCGGCGCGCGCCGGCGGTGCCGACGCCGCCGAGCGCCTGCGACCGACCGTCGTCGGGATCGTCGAGGCCGCCGGCTTCGTGCTCGACGACCTCGAGGTGCGCCCGGCCGGGCGCCGGTCGGTGGTGCGCGTCGTCGTGGACACCGCCGACGTCCCCGGTCCCCACGACCCGCCGGCCCCGGGCCCGGACCTCGACGCCGTCGCCGGGGTGAGCCGCGAGCTCTCCCAGACCCTCGACGCCCTCGACGAGTCCGGCGCGGACGGTGGAGCCGCCACCCCGGAGACCGAGTACACCCTCGAGGTGTCGACGCCGGGCACCGACCGCCCGCTCACC
Organism: Actinomycetospora chlora; assembly: GCF_039542135.1. Taxonomy (NCBI): domain Bacteria; kingdom Bacillati; phylum Actinomycetota; class Actinomycetes; order Pseudonocardiales; family Pseudonocardiaceae; genus Actinomycetospora; species Actinomycetospora chlora. The sequence goes on along the minus strand of NZ_BAABHO010000094.1, from coordinate 10,309 downwards.
CGCGCGCACCACTGGCGGCGGGCGTGGCTGCGCAGGGTGGCGGTGACGCGCACCGACGGCAGCACGCTCGGCGCGCGCGTCGGGCCGGTCGCCGCCGCGGGGGAGGACGCCGACCGGGCGGTGGTCACCCTGGCCGAGGGCACGCCGCGGGGCCCGGTGCTCCACGAGCTGCCGCTGGCCGACGTCCGGCGTGCCGTGGTCGAGGTCGAGTTCAAGCCGGCGCCGGACGCCGAGGTGGCGGCCCTCGTCGCCGCCGCGACCGCCGGGGAGCCGGGACAGGAGGAGCCGTCGTGAAGGTCGACATCGCCGCGCTGCGCGCCATCGAGCGGGACAAGGAGATCCCGTTCGAGACCGTGCTCTCCGCGATCGAGACCGCCCTGCTCACCGCCTACAAGCAGAACGGCGGGGAGCACCCGAAGGCCCGCGTCGAGGTCGACCGCAAGACCGGCGACGTGGCGGTGCTCGTGCCCGAGACGACCGAGGACGGCGAGGTCGTCGGGGAATACGACGACACCCCCGAGGGTTTCGGACGGATAGCGGCGGCGACCGCGCGCCAGATCGTGGTGCAGCGGCTGCGCGACGCCGAGCACGAGCGCACCTACGGGGAGTTCTCCGCCAAGGAGGGCGAGGTCGTCGCCGGCGTCGTCCAGCGGGACGCCCGGGCCAACGCCCGCGGCGTGGTCGTCGTCGAGATCGGCTCGATCGAGGGCGTGCTGCCCGCCGCCGAGCAGGTGCCCGGCGAGCGCTACGAGCACGGCGCCCGGCTCCGCTGCTACGTCGTGGGCGTCAACCGGGGCCCGCGCGGCGTGCAGGTCACGCTCTCGCGCACCCACCCGAACCTCGTGCGGCGGCTCTTCGCCTTCGAGGTCCCCGAGATCGCGTCGGGCGCGGTGGAGATCGTCTCGGTGGCCCGCGAGGCGGGGCACCGGTCGAAGATCGCGGTGCGGTCGACGGTCGCGGGGCTGGGTGCCAAGGGCGCGTGCATCGGCCCGATGGGCGCCCGCGTGCGCGGCGTGATGAGCGAGCTCAACGGCGAGAAGATCGACATCATCGACTGGGCGGAGGATCCGGCGACCTACGTCGGCAACGCCCTCTCGCCGTCCAAGGTCGTCTCGGTGACGGTCGTCGACGCCAAGACCCGGGCGGCCCGCGTCGTCGTGCCGGACTTCCAGCTCTCCCTCGCCATCGGCAAGGAGGGGCAGAACGCCCGGCTCGCCGCGCGGCTGACCGGGTGGCGCATCGACATCCGCTCCGACGCGGAAGCCACCCTGCCTGACGAGGGACCCGACGGGGCGCCGGACGGGTCGTCCGGGGTGGGGGTTCCCGGTGGCGGGGTCGAGCAGCCCTCGCGTGGCGCGGTAGAGTGACCGGTGGCCCGAACCCGCGAGCCCGGTCGTGGGGTGGTGTCGGATCGAGATCGTCGCGATGACGGTCACGGCCCGGTGCGCACCTGCATCGGCTGCCGCTCACGGGCCTCGGCGTCGGATCTCCTGCGGGTGGTCGCCACGGACGGGGTCGTCGATCCCGATCCACGGCACCGGTTGCCCGGTCGGGGCGCGTGGTTGCACCCCGATCCGGACTGCCTCCACCGCGCGGAGCGCCGATCGGCGTTCCCCCGGGCGCTGCGCGTCCCGGGACCGCTCGACACCGGTGCCCTGCGTGCACTGCTCGCGCCGGAGTCCGTCACCATCGAGCCGCACGACAGGCGCGACGACCGTCGCGTCGGTACGAGGAAGCAGGTCGACCCCCATGAGCCAGCCGTGAAGCCCTCCCGATGAAGGCGCAGGCGTAGGACACGAGGTCGCGGGCCCCCCGCTGACCTCGAGGATGAGGAGATCAGTGGCAGGTAAGGCCCGGGTGCACGAGCTCGCGAAGGAGCTCGGCGTCACCAGCAAGCAGGTACTCACGCAGTTGGAGTCCCTCGGCGAGTTCGTCAAGTCGGCGTCCTCGACCGTGGAGGCCCCCGTCGTGCGCAAGTTGCGCGACTCCATGTCCGGCGGCGGCAGCGGCTCCGGCCGCCAGCCCCGTCCCGGCTCCGGCCCCCGCCCCGGCGGCGGTCCGCGTCCCGGGCCGTCCGCCGGTGGGTCCGCCCCGGCCGGTGGCGCCCCGCGTCCCGGCCGGCGTCCCGGCGCGTCGCCCGGCGGCGGCAGCAGCTCCGGTGACGGCGCCGGCTCCGGCAACGGCTCGACCGGTGGCGCCCCGCGTCCCGGTCCGCGTCCCGGTCCGCGTCCCGACGAGCAGTCCGCGGCCGCCGCACCGGCGCCGGCCCCGGCCGAGCCCGAGACCGGGCGGTCCGAGCGCCCGCCGCCGCAGGCCCCGCAGGGTCCGCGTCCGGGCGGCGACCGTCCCCGTCCCGGGGGCGACCGTCCGCGCACCGGCGGCATCCCGCGTCCCGGTGGGGACCGCCCCGCCGACCGCGGTGGCGACCAGCGCCAGGGTGGTGGTCAGGGCGCCCCGCGTCCCGGCCAGCAGCAGCGTCCGGCGGCGGCCGCCGCGGACGGTGGCCAGGCCGGTGGGGATGCGGCCGTCGCGCCGCGCCCGTCGGCCCCGAAGCCGGGACCGAAGACCCCGCGCGTCGGCAACAACCCCTTCGGCGTCGGCTCCGGCGCCCCGCCGCGCCCGCAGCGCCCCCAGCAGCCGGGCCAGCCCGGTCAGGGCGGCCCGCGTCCGCCGCGCGACGGCGACGCCCCGGCGCCGCGCCCGCCGCGTGACGGCGAGCGTCCGGCGGCGGGCGACCGTCCGCCGCGTCCCGGCGGCACCGGCGGTGCGACGCCGGGCAACATGCCCCCGCGTCCCAACCCCGGGATGATGCCGTCCCGCCCGTCCGGCCCGCCCGGACGCGGTGGGCCCGGTGGTGCCGTCGGCGGCCGTGGCGGCCCCGGCGGCGGCCGTGGTGGCCCCGGCGGTGGCGGTCGTCCCGGCGGTGGCGGCGGTGGCTTCCGCCCCGGTGGCGGTGGCGGCGGTGCCCCGGCCGGTGGCGGTTTCCGCCCCGGTGGCGGCGGTGGCCGTCCCGGCGGTCCCGGTGGCCGTGGTCGTGGCGGCGGTGCCGCGGGTGCCTTCGGGCGCGCCGGTGGCCCGGTCCGTCGCGGGCGCAAGTCGAAGCGGCAGAAGCGCCAGGAGTTCGACAACATGCAGGCGCCCTCGGTCGGCGGCGTCCGCCTGCCCAAGGGCAAGGGCGAGACGGTCCGGCTCCCGCGCGGCGCCTCGCTGACCGACTTCGCCGAGAAGATCGACGCCAACCCGGCGTCGCTCGTGCAGGTGCTGTTCCACCTCGGTGAGATGGTCACGGCCACCCAGTCGGTGTCCGACGACGTCCTCGAGCTGCTCGGCGGCGAGATGAACTACGACGTCCAGGTCGTCTCGCCCGAGGAGGAGGACCGCGAGCTGCTCGAGTCGTTCTCGATCAGCTACGGCTCCGACGAGGGCGGCGAGGAGGACCTCGAGGCCCGCCCGCCGGTCGTCACCGTCATGGGTCACGTCGACCACGGCAAGACGCGCCTCCTCGACACCATCCGCAAGACGCGGGTGGCCGAGGGCGAGGCGGGTGGCATCACCCAGCACATCGGCGCGTACCAGGTCGACACCGAGCTCGAGGGTGTCGAGCGGAAGATCACCTTCATCGACACCCCGGGTCACGAGGCGTTCACCGCCATGCGTGCCCGCGGCGCGAAGTCCACGGACATCGCGGTGATCGTGGTCGCGGCCGACGACGGCGTGATGCCCCAGACGATCGAGGCGATCAACCACGCGCAGGCGGCCGACGTGCCGATCGTCGTGGCGGTCAACAAGATCGACAAGGAGGGCGCCAACCCTCAGAAGATCCGCCAGCAGCTCACCGAGTACGGGCTGGTGGCCGAGGAGTACGGCGGCGACACCATGTTCGTCGACATCTCGGCCCGCCAGAACATCAACATCGAGGGGCTGCTCGAGGCGGTCCTGCTCACCGCGGACGCCTCGCTGGACCTCCGGGCCAACCCGGACATGGAGGCCCAGGGTGTCGCGATCGAGGCGCACCTCGACCGTGGCCGCGGTCCCGTGGCGACGGTGCTGGTCCAGCGCGGCACGCTGCACGTCGGCGACTCGGTCGTCGCCGGCGACGCCTCCGGTCGCGTCCGGCGGATGCTCGACGAGTTCGGCGACGACGTGAAGGAGGCGCTGCCCTCGCGTCCGGTGCAGGTCATCGGCTTCACGTCGGTGCCGGGCGCCGGCGACACGTTCCTGGTTGTCGACGAGGACCGCGTGGCGCGCCAGATCGCCGACCGGCGTCGGGCCCGCGAGCGCAACGCGCAGCTGGCGTCGCGTCGCAAGCGCGTGTCCCTCGAGGACCTCGACGCCGCGCTGAAGGAGACCAACGAGCTCAACCTGATCATCAAGGGCGACAACTCGGGAACCGTCGAGGCTCTCGAGGACGCGCTCACGAAGATCGACGTGGGCGAGGAGGTCCAGCTCCGCGTGCTGCACCGCGGGGTCGGTGCGATCACCGAGGGCGACATCAACCTCGCGATCGCGTCGGACGTCATCGTCCTGGGCTTCAACGTCCGGGCCGAGGGCAAGGCCACGGAGCTGGCCAGCCGCGAGGGCGTCGACATCCGCTACTACTCGGTGATCTACCAGGCCATCGACGAGATCGAGCAGGCCCTCAAGGGCATGCTCAAGCCGATCTACGAGGAGGTCGAGCTCGGCACCGCGGAGGTGCGCGAGGTCTTCCGTTCCTCGCGGGTGGGCGCGATCGCCGGTTGCCTCGTGACCGACGGGATCATCCGGCGCAACGCCAAGGCGCGCCTGGTCCGCGACGGTGCCGTGGTGGCGGAGAACCTCACGATCAACTCGCTCAAGAGGTTCAAGGACGACGCCACCGAGGTCCGCGACGGCTACGAGTGCGGTCTGACGCTCGGGTCGTTCAACGACATCAAGGTCGACGACAAGATCATGACCTACGAGATGCGGGAGAAGCCGCGCGAGTGAGGTTCCTGATCCCTCGGGGGCGCTGACGTGTACGTCGGCGCCCTCGAGCTCGACCTGCTGCTCGGCGACGTCGGGAGCATCAAGGAGAAGCGCTCCGTGGTGCGCCCGGTCGTCGCCGAGATCAAGAGGAAGTTCGCCGTGTCGGTGGCCGAGGCCGGCCACCTCGATCTGCACCGTCGTGCGCTGATCGGGGTGGCCGCCGTGGCCGCCGACGCCGGGCACGTCACCGACGTGCTCGACCACTGCGAACGCCTCGTCGCCGCGCACCCGGAGTTCCAGGTGCTCTCGGCCCGGACCCGCTGGCTGGGTCCGCACGACGACTAGACACCCCGACCGAGGAGGACCCCGCCATGGCCGACGCGCCACGGGCCCGCAGGCTCGCCAAGCGGATCTCCCAGATCGTCGCCTCGACGCTCGAGCACGAGGTCAAGGACCCGCGCCTGGCGATGGTGACGATCACCGACACCCGCGTGACGCCCGACCTGCGCGAGGCGACCGTCTACTACACCGTGTACGGCGACGACAACGAGCGCGCCGGCTCGGCGGCCGCGCTGGCGAGCGCCCGCGGCGTGCTGCGCACGGCCGTCGGGCGGCAGACCGGCGTGCGCTTCACCCCGACCCTCGCGTTCGAGCCCGACGCCGTCCCCGAGGGCGCGGCGCGGCTCGACGAGCTGCTCGAGGGCGTCCGGCGCGCCGACGCCGAGGTCGCGACCCTCGCGGTCGGGGCCGACTACGCCGGCGAGGCCGACCCTTACCGCAAACCGCGGGAGGACGGCGAGGAGGACCTCGAGGATCTCGACGAGATCCCCGTCGGGGACGAGCAGGACGAGGTCGTCGGCGAGGGTGACGGGCTGCGGTCGACGCGCTGACGGTGACTCCGTAGCGTGACCCCGGCGCCCGCCCCGGGCGCCCCGGACACGGAGGGAGCGCGGCAGCCATGGTCGCGGCGGAGGAGAGCGCGGCGGGCACCAGTCGCCCGATCGCCCTCGAGGACGCGGTGGGCATGCTCACCGACGCCCACCAGGTCGTGCTGCTGGCGCACGTGAACCCGGACGCCGACGCGCTGGGCAGCGCGCTCGCCCTCGGCCTCGCGCTGCACCGGCGCGGCGCGCGCGTCCAGGTGTCCTTCGGGGCACCGGAGCACCCGGCGGAGTCGCTGCGCGACCTCGACGTCGCGGGCCTCGTCGTGCCGCACCACCGCGTGGTGCACGCCCCGGAGCTGCTGGTCGTCCTCGACACCGGCAGCGTCGACCGCCTCGGCCCGCTTGCGGACCGCGCGGAGAGCGCCGGCACGACGCTGGTCATCGACCACCACGTCTCGAACTCGGGCTTCGGCACGCACTACTACGTCGACCCGCGGGCCGAGGCCACCGCCGTGATGGTGCTGCACCTGCTCGACGCCATGGACGCGCCGGTCGACCTGCCCACCGCGCGCTGCCTGTACGCCGGGCTCGTCACCGACACCCGCAACTTCCGCGCCGCCTCGCCGGACACCCACGCCATGGCCGCGCGCCTGCTCGTCGCGGGCGTCGACGCGGAGGCGGTGACCCGGCCGCTGCTCGACACGCACCCGTTCTCGTGGCTGTCGATGCTCTCGGCGGTGCTCGCCACCGCGCGCCTCGAGGTCGACGAGGCCCGCGGCCTGGGGCTCGTGCACGCGCTGGTCACCCGCGACCACGTCGAGCTCGGCCGCCAGGAGGAGGTCGAGAGTGTCATCGACGTCCTGCGCACCACGGCCGAGGCCGAGGTCGCCGTCGTGCTCAAGCAGGTGGGCGCGCGGCGCTGGACGGCCAACATGCGCTCCAAGGGCCGTCTCGACGTCGCGACGGCGGCGTCGGCCCTCGGCGGCGGGGGGCACCGCGTCGCGTCGGGCTTCACGCTCGACGGCGACGCCCCGGAGATCCTCGACCGCGTCCGCCGCGCCCTCGCCGACGCCCCCCTGCTGGGGTGACCCTCCCCGACACCGATCCCGGGGCGCGCCGGGTCCTGGCGCTCGCGTCGTCGGCGCTGGTGGTGCTCGTCGCCGAGCCGCTCTACCTGCTCGTCGACACGGCCGTGGTCGGCCACCTGGGCGCGGTCCCGCTCGCCGGTCTCGCGGTCGGCGGGATCGTGCTCGCCCAGGTGGCGAGCCTCGGCACGTTCCTCGCCTACGGCACCACCGCCCGGGCCGCCCGCCACCACGGCGCCGGCGACCGTGCCGCGGCGGTGCGCGAGGGCGTCGCGGCGACGTGGATCGCGGTGGTGGTCGGTGCGGTCGTGGTCGCGGTGCTCTGGGCGGCGGCGCCCTGGCTCGCCGACGTGCTCGGCGGCGGGGGCGCGGTGTCGGCGGCGGCGACGTCGTGGCTGCGGATCGCGGTGTTCGGCGCGCCGGGCATCCTCGTCGCGCTGGCCGGGCACGGCTGGATGCGCGGGGTGCAGGACACCCGCCGGCCCATCGTCGTCGTGCTCGCGGGCAACGGGTTCTCCGCGGTGCTCTGCCCGCTGCTCGTCTACGGCCCCGGGCCCTTCCCGGCACTGGGGCTCGAGGGCTCCGCGTGGGCCAACGTCGCCGCGCAGGTGACGGTCGGCGTCCTGTTCATCGGCGCGCTGCTGCGCGAGCGGGTGTCGGTGCGCCCGGTGCCCGCCGACGTGCGGGCGCAGTTCGGGCTCGGTCGCGACCTGCTCCTGCGCAGCGCCGCGTTCCAGGCCTGCTTCCTGTCGGCGACGGCCGTGGCGGCGCGCTTCGGGGCGCCGTCGGTGGCCGCGCACCAGATCGTGCTGCAGCTGTGGATGTTCATGGTCACCGTCCTCGACGCCCTCGCGATCGCCGCGCAGTCGCTGGTCGGGGCGGCGCTGGGGGCCGCGTCGGTGGCGACCGCGCGGCGGGTGTCCGGCCGCGTGACGCGCTACGGGCTGGTGCTCGGGCTCGCGGCCGGCGTCGTGTTCGCGGCCACGGCGGGCGTCCTGCCGGGGGTGTTCACCCCGGACCCGGCCGTCCGCGACGTCGTCCCGCAGGCGTGGTGGTTCTTCGTCGCGCTGCAGCCGGTCGCGGCGTACGTCTTCGCCCTCGACGGGGTCCTGCTCGGCGCCGGCGACGCCGCGTTCCTGCGCCGCATCACCCTCGGGTCGGCGCTGCTCGGGTTCCTGCCCGTGATCTGGCTGTCGCTGGCCCTGGGCTGGGGCCTGCTCGGCATCTGGGCGGGGCTGGCGCTGTTCATCGCCGCGCGGGCCGTGGCCGTCGGGGTGCGCGTGCGCGGTGACGCCTGGGCGGTCACGGGGACCTGAGGGTCGATCTGGGGGAAACCCGGAGGACGTCCGCGGCCGGTGCACAACGAGCGTGATCAGGAGCGCGCTGTGCACCCCGCCGGCGGACACGGGGTGCACCAGGTACTCCTTATCACCGACACCGAGCGACCCCGCCCGAGCCCCCGAGCCGAGCCGTCAGGACGCCGCGACGGGGGTGCGCAGGTCGGCGGCGGGGAACGGCGGGCGCTCGTCGGCGCGCAGCGACGCCCGGCCGGCGAGGCGCCAGGCGCGGGCGACGAGGTCGGCGTCCTCGTCGGTCACGAGGTTGCCCATGACGCGCAGGGCCACGGTCATCAGCGCCCGCGAGCGCATCCCCACGGGACCGGCGAGCGGGAGCAGGCGCGGCAGCGTCAGGAGCTTCGCCAGGCGCCGCGCGATCGAGAACGCCGAGCCGTAGTGCGCCCGCAGCGTGGCCGGCCAGGCCAGCGAGAGGTCGTCCTCGCCGAGCAGGCCCGCGACGGTCCGCCCGCTCTCCAGGCCGTAGTCGATGCCCTCGCCGTTGAGCGGGTTCACCAGCCCGGCGGCGTCGCCCACCAGGGCCCAGTTGCGCCCGGCGACGCCGGACACCGCGCCGCCCATCGGCAGCAGCGCCGACGCGACGTCGCGCACCTCGCCGTCGAGCTGCCAGTCGTCCTGGCGCTGGGCGGCGTAGTGCGCGATCAGCGAGCGCAGCCGCACGTTCGCGGGCCGGGCCTCGGTGGCGAGGGTGCCGACGCCGATGTTGACGTGCCCGTCGTGCAGCGGGAACACCCAGCCGTACCCGGAGAGCACCTCGTCGTCGGTGCCGCGCAGCTCGAGGTGCGACGAGATCCACCCGTCGTCGTGGCGCCCGGAGCGCACGTAGCCCCGGGCGGCGACGCCGTAGGCGGTGTCGCGGTGCCACTCGCGGCCGAGCTCGCGGCCCAGCGTCGAGCGGGCGCCGTCGGCGACGACCAGGCGCCGGCAGGCGATGGTGGACGGCCCGCCGGGGCCGTCGAACACGACGCCCGACACCCGGTCGCCGTCCCGCTCGACGGCGACGGCGCGCGCGCCCTCCACCGGCTGCGCCCCGCGCTCGAGGGCGACCGTGCGGATGCGGTCGTCGAGCTCGGTGCGCGCGACGGCCCCGCCGTGCGCGGGCAGCGAGCCGCCGGGCCAGGGCAGCTCGAGCAGCTGGCCGAAGCCCGCGGCGCGCAGCCCGCGGTTGGTGCCCCGCCCGCGCACCCACTCGCCGAGCCCGAGGTGGCCCAGCTCGGCGATGGCCCGCGGCGTGAGGCCGTCACCGCAGGCCTTGTCGCGGGGGAAGACGGCGGCGTCGGCGAGGACGACGTCGTGCCCGGCGTCGGCGGCCCAGGCCGCCGCGGCCGAGCCGGCGGGGCCGGCGCCCACGACGAGGACGTCGGTGCGCGTCGGGGTGCTCACCCCTCCAGCATGCCTGCTGGGCGGGTGCCCGGCCGGGCCGAGAGACTCAGGCCATGCGCGCGGTGCTCGTCGAGGAGTTCGGGGCCGACCCGGCGGTGGTCGAGCGGCCCGACCCGGTCCCCGCCGCGGACGGCGTCGTCGTCGCGGTCGAGGCCACCGGGCTCTGCGCCAGCGACCGCTTCGCCTGGCGCGGCCACGACGCCGGGGTGGTCCCCCCGTTCGTGCCCGGCCACGAGCTGGTCGGGCGGGTGGTCGCGGTCGGCCGCGAGGTGCGCCGGGCGCGGGTGGGCGACCGCGTGCTCACCCCGTTCGTCCAGGGCTGCGGGCGCTGCGCGGTCTGCGCGTCGGGACAGGCCCAGGTGTGCCCGCACCAGGAGCAGCCCGGCTTCACCCACGACGGCTCGTTCGCCGAGCTGGTCGCCCTGCGCTACGCCGACGCCAACCTCGTGGCCGTGCCCGACGACGTCGACGCCGGCGGCGCGGCCCTGCTCGGGTGCCGGGTGGCGACGGCGTTCCGCGCGGTCGCCGACCGGGGCGGGGTGCGGGCCGGGGACCGCGTCCTGGTGCTCGGGGCCGGCGGCCTCGGGCTCGCCGCGGTCCTGCTCGGCGGCGCGGTCGGGGCCGAGGCCGTCGTGGCCGACCCGGCGCCGGCCGCCCG
>NZ_BAABHO010000093.1:0-11152 GCF_039542135.1 Actinomycetospora chlora | reverse complement strand
CGTCGAGCTCGGCCCGCGCGGTCGCGACCTCGGCGCCGGCGCGCCGCACCGCGTCGGACACCGCCGCGTCGCGCCGGGCGGCCGCCAGCCGCTGCGCGACCCACGCCCCGATCACCGCGCCGAGCGCGAGCCCGACGAGCAGCCCGGCCAGCACCCCGTCCACCGTCATGATCCGCAGGATGGATCAGACCCCCGACAGCGATCCCTCGGCGGCCGGCTCCTCGGGCAGCCAGGACTTCTCCATGACCAGCAGCCGGTCCTTCGTCTCCAGCCCCCAGCGGTAGCCGCCGAGCCCGCCGCCGCGGCGCAGCACGCGGTGGCACGGCACGAACAGCGTCGCCGCGTTGCGCACGCAGGCCCGGGCGGCGAGGCGGTGCCCGCGGGGGTACCCGGCGGCCTCGGCCAGCTCGCCGTAGGTCGTCGGGTGGCCCGGCGGCACGAGGCGCATCCGGTCCCAGATCGCCGTCGTGGCGGGGCCGCTGATCTGGCGCACGCCGACCTCGGCGGCCGGCGCCGGGTCGCCGTCGTGGAACGCGGTGACCGCGCGGGTCACCGCGCCGAGGTCGCGGCGGCGGGCGGGGTCGGTGGGCCGCAGCTCGGGGTGGACGAGCGCGAGCAGCGCATCGACGTCGTCGGTCCAGCCCGACGCGAGGACGGTGTCCTCGTCGTCGACGAGGGCCGTGAACGGGCCGAGCACGGTGGGGACGGTGGCGGTGGCGGGCACGGTGGCCTCCGGGGGTGAGCGGGATCGTCACCCTGGTTGGACGCCGCCGGGGCCCCGGCGGATCCCTCGCTGGCAGACTGGGATCCCGTGAGCTTGACCCTCGGCATCGTCGGGCTGCCCAACGTGGGCAAGTCGACGATGTTCAACGCCCTGACCCGCAACGACGTCCTCGCCGCGAACTACCCCTTCGCCACGATCGAGCCGAACGTCGGTGTCGTGCCCCTGCGCGACCCCCGGCTCGACCGGCTCGCCGAGATGTTCGCCTCCGAGAAGGTGGTCCCGGCGACGGTGTCGTTCGTCGACATCGCCGGCATCGTCGCGGGCGCCTCGGAGGGCGCCGGGCTGGGCAACAAGTTCCTCGCCAACATCCGCGAGGCCGACGCGATCTGCCAGGTCGTGCGGGTGTTCGCCGACGACGACGTCGTGCACGTCGACGGCCGCGTCGACCCGGCCGCGGACATCGAGACCATCGCCACCGAGCTGGTCCTCGCCGACCTGCAGACGATCGACAAGGCCCTCCCGCGCCTCGAGAAGGAGGCCCGGGTCCGCAAGGAGACGAAGGCCGCCGTCGAAGAGATCCAGCACGCGCAGTCGGTGCTGAACGAGGGCCGGACGCTCTTCTCGGCCGGGCTCGACTCGCCGCGCCTGCGCGAGCTGAACCTCATGACGGTCAAGCCGTTCCTCTACGTCTTCAACGCCGACGAGCCGGTGCTCACCGACGACGCCCGGCGCAAGGAGCTCGCCGAGCTCGTCGCGCCGGCCGAGTCGGTGTTCCTCGACGCGAAGGTCGAGCAGGAGCTGCTCGAGCTCGACGCCGAGTCCGCCCAGGAGCTCCTGGAGTCGATCGGCCAGCCCGAGCCGGGCCTCGACGCGCTGGCCCGCGCCGGGTTCCGCACCCTCGGCCTGCAGACCTACCTGACCGCGGGCCCCAAGGAGTCCCGCGCCTGGACGATCCGGATCGGGGCCACCGCGCCCGAGGCCGCCGGCGTGATCCACACGGACTTCCAGAAGGGCTTCATCAAGGCCGAGATCGTCTCCTACGACGACCTCGTCGCGGCCGGGTCGATGAACGCGGCGAAGACCGCGGGCAAGGTCCGCATGGAGGGCAAGGACTACGTGATGCAGGACGGCGACGTCGTGGAGTTCCGCTTCAACGTCTAGCGACCGGCGTCCGGGCCCCGGCGGACCGGGGCCCGGACGGGGGGTCACACCTCGGGGGCGCCGACCAGTGGACCGTTGATGGTCGGCGAGGCGACCTCGCTGCAGTCCAGGAACTGCACGACGTTGCCGCTCTGCACGCCCGGGCTGCCGGTGGCGGTGCCCGTGGTGCTGCACTCGGTCGATGCGGGGTGCCCGCCGTGCGACTCGGACGCGGAGGCGGCGTCGGCGGTGGCGAGGGAGAACCCGAGGAGGGCCGAGCCGGCGAGGGTGCCGGCCGCGAGGCGGCGCAGGGTCACGAGAGGTCCTTCCGTCGGTCGGGTGCACCGAGGAGCAGCCTTGTGACGGCATAGGGGCCACTCGGTGCGTTCTCCCGGAGCAACGACCTCGGTCGCGGATGGTCACGAGGGCGCGCCGTAGGCTCCCCTCGGTGACCCCGCGTCGGGCGGCACCGACCCCGTGGGGCCGCGCCGACCTCGTCCTCCTCGTCGTCCTCTATGCCGCCACCGCGGCGTGGTTCCTCTGGCTCGCGGCGGGCGCGTCGGCACAGGGCGTGATCACCGGCGAGGAGGCCTCCGTCTCGCACCGTGACGCGATGGCGCTCGCGGTGCGCTGGCAGCCCTCGATCTGGAGCACGAACGCCGCCGGCCAGCTCTTCTACTGGGCGGCCGGGCACCTCGACCCGGACTACGGCCTGCTCTACGCACGCACGTGGAAGGCGGTGGCGAGCGCGCTGCTCGCGCCGCTGCTCTACGTCACCGCGCAGCGCCGGCTGGGCTGCGGGCGGGCGAGTGCGGTCCTCGCCGGCGTCGTGGGTGTCGCGCTGCCCGCCGTGTCGCTCCTGGCCTGGGTCGGCATCGAGACCCCGCTCGACGTGGTGGCCGGGCTCGCCGCCCTGCTCCTCGTGACCTCGCGGACGCGCTGGTGGTGGCTCGGTCTCGTGATGGCGGGGGTGGCGGTCTCGCTCTACACCGCGGCCCTGGCGAGCGCGGGAGCGGTCGTCGTCGTGGCCCTCGTCCGCGCGGTGCGGGCGCCGCTCGGCTTCCTGGCCGGCGCGGCCGGTGGGGCGCTCGTCGTCGTCACGCCGCTGTGGTGGTGGCGCAACGGCGGGATCGTCGTCACCGGCGGCGGGCGGGCCGGCCCCGAACCCGCGGCCGCCGGCGAGCACCTGCGCGAGCTCGGCGGCTACGCCCTCGACTCCGGGTCGTCGTACTACTGGTTCGCCGACCTCCCCGCGCTCGGCGCGCCCTGGATCGCCGCCGTGCTCGTCGTCGGCGCGCTGGTGGGGATCGCGGCCCGCGTCGGGCAGCTCTGGCCGTGGCTCCTGGCCGGGGTCCTCGCCGTCGCCCTCTACGCGGTCGCGAGCGGCGTGCCGGGGACGCGCCGGGTCCTGCTCGTCGCGGTCGTCCTCGCCCTGGCCGCGGCCGTCGGTGTCGACGTGGTGGCGAGCGCCGGGAGGTGGACCGCGGCGGCCGTCGTCCCTCTCGTGGTGCTGGCCGTCCTCGTGACGCCCCTCGTCACGGCGATGGTCGGGTGGCGCGGCGAGGTCGCGGCCGGCCGGCCCGCGCTGCCGATCGACTGGCCGTTCCCGGTCGACCCCGGCGGCGATCAGGCCTCGACGCTCGCCCGCCTCGCCGACGGCCTGCGCGCGGGCCGCACGACACCGCGCGAGGTCGGCGACGGGTGGGGCGGCACCCGCACGCTCGCCATGATCTTCATGCTCGACGAGCGCGCCGGGCGCGCGCCCGCCCTCGGACCCGGAGACGTGCTCGCGTACTACCGGGTCTCGGAGGACTGCCCGCCGCTCGACGGTCCCGCGTGCGGGGTCAGCGCCAGCCGAGCTCCGGGGCCAGGTGGGTGAGGACGGCCTCGACGACGTGGGCGTTGTAGTCGACGCCCAGCTGGTTGGGCACCGTGAGCAGCAGGGTGTCGGCGGCGGCGATCGCCTCGTCCTCGGCCAGCTCGGCGATGAGCTTGTCCGGCTCGCCCGCGTACGTCTTCCCGAAGCGGGCGTCGCCGCCGTCGAGGTGGCCGACCTGGTCGGTCGAGTGCCGCTCGCGCCAGAACAGCTGGCGGTCGAGCTCGCTGACGATCGGGAAGATGCTGCGGCTGACCGACACGCGCGGCTCGCGCTCGTGACCCGCCGCGGTCCACGCGTCGCGGAAGCGCTGGATCTGCTCGGCCTGCAGGCGGTGGAACGGCACGCCGGTGTCCTCGGTGAGCAGCGTCGAGCTCATGAGGTTCATGCCCTGCTCGGCGGTCCACTCGGCGGTCGCGCGGCTGCCCGCGCCCCACCAGATGCGGTCGCGCAGGCCCTCCGAGTACGGCTCGAGGCGCAGCAGACCGGGCGGGTTGGCGAACATCGGGCGCGGGTTGGGCTGCGCGAACCCCTCGCCCTTCAGCACGTCGAGGAAGAGCTGGGTGTGGTTGCGGGCCATCTCGCCGTCGGACTGCCCCTCGGGCGGGACGTAGCCGAAGTAGCGGTAGCCGTCGATGACCTGCTCGGGGGAGCCGCGGCTGATGCCGAGCTGCAGGCGCCCGCCGGAGATGAGGTCGGCGGCCCCGGCGTCCTCGGCCATGTAGAGCGGGTTCTCGTAGCGCATGTCGATGACGCCGGTGCCCAGCTCGATGCGGCTCGTGCGCGCGGCGGCCGCGGCCAGCAGCGGGCACGGGGACGCGAGCTGGCGCGCGAAGTGGTGGACGCGGAAGTAGGCGCCGTCGGCGCCGAGCTCCTCGGCGGCCACGGCGAGCTCGACCGACTGCAGCAGGGCGTCGGCCGCGGAGCGCACCTGCGAGTGCTCGGACGGCGTCCAGTGCCCGAAGGACAGGAACCCGATGTTCTTCACACTTCAACCAACCACGCCGCGGCCGGCGGCATTCCGCCGGGGCCTCGGGGCGGCTGTCGGAACCTCGGTGACGAACTCCGCGCTCAGCGCGGGTTCCGTCACCGGAGTCCTCCGGTCAGCCCTGGTCCATGAAGAAGAGCTCGAGCTGGACGTTGTCGGGGTCGCGGAAGACGAGCGCCGCGTAGGGCAGCGGGTCCGTGGCGTCGACGACCCCGGAGTGCGCGATGCCCAGTGAGTCGAGCCAGGACGCCCAGGTGTCCAGGTCCTCCCGGGTGAGCATGGCGAAGGCGATGTGGTCGACCCCGCAGCGGAGCTCGTCCGCCGGCGCGCCGTCGTTGTCGGGGTGGTGCTCGACACCGATGCACATGCCCGTCCCGGGCTCGACGAGCACGGTCGCGTACCCCTTCGCGTCGGGGCCGTGGTGGGGGAAGCGCGGCGGGAGCCGGTCCATCCCGAACACCCGCTGGTACCAGGCGACGCTGGTCTCGACGTCGCTGGCGGTGACCGCGACGTGGTGGAAGCCGCCGAAGGCCGGGCGCGTGTCGGTGCTGGTCACGGGGCTCAGTGTCCGGTGCGGGCGGCGCGTCCGGGATTCGCAGTTCCCGGGGGTTGACACGCTCGACGGGGCTTGACGGCCGGACCCGGGCCTCGGATGGTGCACCGATCACCGGGGCGGCTCGAGGAGGAGCGCGGCGTGGGGCAGCAGGACTTCGACGTGGTGTCGGACGGGTGGTCGTACCTGGAGTGCCCGCGCTGGCACGACGGGCGGCTGTGGGTCTCGGACTTCTACACCGAGCGGGTCGTCGCGATCGACCCCGGCGGCGGGCACGAGGTGATGGCCCACGTCCCCGAGCAGCCCTCGGGGCTGGGGTTCCTCCCCGACGGGCGGGCGCTGATCGTCTCGATGCGCGACCGGCGGATCCTCCGCCGCGAGCAGGACGGGTCGCTGGTGGAGCACGCCGACCTGTCCGGGCTGGTCGGACCGCTGCTGAACGACATGGTCGTCGACGAGCGCGGCGGTGCGTACGTCGGCAACTTCGGCTTCGACCTCATGGCCGGCGCGCCGATCGAGCGCACGACGCTCACCTACGTCGACCCCGACGGCAGCGCCCGCACCATCGCCGACGACCTCCTCTTCCCCAACGGCATGGTCCTGTTCGGGCGCGTGCTCGTCGTGGCCGAGACGTTCGGCGCGCGGCTGACCGCCTTCGACGTCGCCGACGACGGCGGGCTCGCCCGGCGCCGCGACTGGGCGCGGTTCTCCGCGCCGCCGGTCACCACCGACGTCGGTGAGGCGCTCGGCGGCCTGGCCGTCGCCCCGGACGGGCTCGGGGGCGACGCCGAGGGCGCCATCTGGGTGGCCGACGCCCTGCACCAGCGGGTGGTGCGCGTCGCGGAGGGCGGCACGATCCTCGAGGAGCGCCCGACCGGGGGGCTCGGGGTCTACGCCTGCATGCTCGGCGGCGACGACGGCCGCACGCTCTACACCTGCGCCGCGCCCTCGTTCGCCGAGCACGAGCGCCGCCCGGTGCGCGAGGCCGTGCTGCTCGCGACGCAGGTGGACGTCCCGCACGCCGGGAGACCGTAGGCGCCGCGCGCTCGTGAGTGATCCGGGTCGTCACCACGACCCACATCACTCACGAGGCCGCAGGCCCTCGACCGGGAGGGTCGCCAGGCGGCTGCCGGCGAGGGTGCCGGGGTCGACGCGGCGCAGCTCGGCGGCCGGGACGGCGAGGCGGGCGCCGGGGAAGTCGGTGACCAGCACGTCGACGACGGCGGCGAGCTCGGCGCGCGCGAGGTGCGCGCCCGCGCAGACGTGCGGGCCGGCGCCGAAGGCCAGGCTCGCGCCCGGGTCGCCGGCGACCCCGGCGACGTCGACGACCACCGGCGTCCCGGGCGGCAGGACGACGCCCGCGAGCTCGACCTCCTCGGCGGTGAAGCGCCACAGCGTGAACGGCGCGGGCGGGTCGCGGCGCAGGACGTCGTCGACGAGCGCGGCCGTGTCGTCCGGTGGGGTACTCGTGAGCACCCTCGCCAGCAGGAACCCCAGCGCGGCGTCCGTCGTCAGCTGCCCGGCGAAGATCAACGCGAAGAGCAGGTAGTGCACCTGCTCGTCGGTGACGGAGGCGGGCAGGCGCCCGCGCAGCTCGCGCGCCAGCCCGTCGTGGGCCATCGCCGCCGCGCCGAGACGGGCGAACCCGGCCATCGCGGCACCGGGGTCGTCCCACATCCGGCGGCAGGCGTCGACGGCCTCGTCGAGCATGCTGCGCGGGACGCCGAGCAGGTCGCCGACGACGGTGAGGGGGTAGCGCGTGGTGAACTCCGCGACGAGGTCGACCGGGCCCGGCCCGGCGTCGCGCAGCATCGCCCGGGCCGTCTCGCGCATCGAGCCCTCCAGCGCCCGCATCCGCCGCGGCGCGAGCATCGGCGCGTGGGCGCGGCGCAGGGCCGCGTGGAGCTCGCCCTCCGCCGTGGTCAGCGACAGCGCCTGCGCCGCCGTCGGCTCGAGCCCGGCCCCCTGCGCGTCCCAGTGCGCCGGTGCCAGGGCGGTGTCCTTGGAGATCCGCGGGTCGGTGAGCACCGCGCGGGCCAGGGCGGCCGTGGTGACGACCGCCACCGGACCGCCGGCCGGTGCCTCGACGATCGCGACCGGCCCCGCCGCCCGCAGCGCCTCCCGGCCCGGGTAGGGCTCGTCGAGACGGCGCGTCCCGGTGACGAAGGGACACGCGACGTGAGAAGATCGCTGCATCATGCAGTTACTGTTGCACACATCTACTGCACTGTGCAGCGAAAGGGGGTCGACGTGACGCCGGAGGACGTGGTCGCGGCGCTGGCCGCGTGGAGCGTGCGGCTCGTGCAGTTCAACGGCCTGGTGGCGGACCGGATGGGCGTCGGCGCCACCGAGCTGCAGTGCCTCTACGAGCTCGCGCGGCACGGTCCCGCGACGCCGGGCGTGCTCGCCGGGCGCCTCAACCTCACCACCGGCTCGGCCTCCCGCGTGGTCGAGCGGCTCCACGCGGCCGGGCACGTGCGCCGTGTCGCCGACCCCGCCGACCGGCGCCGCGTGCTCGTCGAGCCCGAGGCGGCGTCGATCGCCCGCATCGGGGCGGCCTACGACCCCCTCAACGCCCGCCTCGCCGGCCTGCTGACCGGCGCGGACGCCGCGGTGCTCGAGCAGATGGGCGCGTTCCTGGCCGCGGCCGAGCGCGCGACCGAGGAGGTCATCGGACAGCGGTGAGGGGCGCGTCGGCCGGGAGCGTCGCGGGCAGGCCGGCCAGGGCGACGTTCTCCTCGCCGATGAAGGCGGTGACCTCCGCGATCCGGCCGTCGGGGGCCAGCGTCAGGACGTCGAGCACGCGCCCCCGCCAGACGTCGCCGTCGCGGGTGTAGCAGCCGACCGCGAGCTGGCCGTTGACGCGTGCCGGCACGTGACGCCACGCCACGGTCAGCGGCGCGGCCCGCAGGAACGCCCGCACGGCGTCGGTGCCCCGGAACCACTGCGCGCTCGGCGGCATCGACCACGTGACGTCCTCGGTGAGCAGGCCCACCAGCGCCTCGGCGTCGCCGGCCTCGAGCGCGGCGGCGTAGCGGGCGACGGTGGCGGCGAGGGCGGCGTCGGACATCCCGCGCAGCGTGCGCTGCTGGCTCGGCCCCGGCACGCGGGCCGCGACCGTGGCCCGGGCGCGCTGGGTCGCGCTGGTGATCGACGCGGTGGTGGTGGCCATCATCGCCGCCACCTCGGCGGCCGAGAAGCCGAGCACCTCGGTGAGCAGCAGCGCGGCGCGCTGGTTGCCCGGCAGGTGCTGCAGCGCCGCGACGAACGCCAGCTCCACCGACTCGCGCTGCTCGGCGGCCGCCCCGGGCTCGTCGGGGTACGGACCCAGCCACGCCACCTCGGTACGCGGCGGGTCGTCGCCGGGACGCTCGGCGGCGGGGCCGAGGTCCATGGGCAGCGCGCGCCGGCCGCGGCGCCCGGCGGCGTCGAGGCTCGCGTGGGTGGCCACCGTGTAGAGCCACGAGCGCAGCGAGCGCTCCGGCTCGCCGTGCGGCGTGAACCGCCCGATCGCCCGCCACGCGCGCAGCAGGGCGTCCTGCAGCGCGTCGTCGGCGTCGTGCGCCGACCCGAGCAGGCGGTAGCAGTGGGCGTGCAGGTCGCGGCGCAGCGGAGCGACGAGCCGCGCGAACGCCGCGTCGTCGCCCGCCCGCGCCCGCGCGAGGTCGTCCGCGGCGCCCCCGTCCGGCACCGTCGCGAGGCTCTCCGCCATGGGTGCAGTCTGCCCGGCCGGACCGACCGGTCCCCGGCCGTTCCCCGGCAGCTCCCCGGCGGCGACGGGGGCGTCGGGCCGGTCGGCGCACGTCCCTCGCCCGGCCGGACGCACCGCTCGACGCCGGGTGGCTCCGCCCGGGGACTGCTCGCTCGGGTGGGGGACGCGCGTGCCTAGGCTGTCCGGCGTGCGCTCCGAGCTGTGGTCGTCCCGGACCGCGGATCTGACGCTGCCCGAGCGGGTGGCCTGGGTCCTCGGGGACGACGACGGCCGCCCGCTCTCCACGCTCACCGAGCCCGCGGGCCTGCTCGTGGCGGCCGCGATGGTGGAGCTGCTGCTCGACGCCTCGCTGCTCGACGCCGGCACGCAGTACCGCCGCGGGCCGGTCGAGCCGGGCGACCCGCTGCTCGCCTGGGTGGCCGACGGGCTGCTCGCGCACGGCGGCGCGAAGGCCGACCTGCAGCACGCCGTCACCGGCCCCCGCGGCGCGCAGATGATCCGCCGGACGATGGACCGGCTCGTCGAGCGCGGGCTCGCGGGCCGGGAGCCGCGCCGCGTCTTCGGCTACCTCGCGATGCCGGTGTTCGGCTCGGCGCTGCGGGTGCACGAGGTCGACGCGCTGCACCACGACCGCGCCGTGGTCCGCGAGGCCCTCGACGGCGACGCCGAGGCCGACGAGGCCGTCGCGATGCTCGTCGTGCTGCTGCACCACGGGCGACGCGTGCGCGACATCGACCCGGTCGACACCGGGCACGCGACGCGACGCGCGCGGGCGATCGCCGACGGCCGCCACGTACCCCTCGGCGTCGCGCAGGACATCCGCCGGCTGGTCGCCCCGACGGTGGGCGCGGTGCTCGCCGCGCTCACCGCGACGACGGTCATCGGCTCCGAGCGCTGATCGCCGGGGCGGTCCCCCGGGCCGATCACCGGCGGGGTTGATCGGTTCGGAGCAGTGATCGCCCCCGGCCGGAGCCAACTCGCTCGATTCCCTCGTCCGGACCCCCTGTGATGCGGCCGGAATCGGTCTACGGTGGGGCATCCGACCGGGCGAGAGGGCCCGGGGCCGGGGAAGGGGGCTTCCCATGACGTCCACCCGTCTCCCTGAGGGCCTGCCCGTCCTCGAGGCCGGCGCCCACCGTGACGCCGAGGCCGGCAGCTGCCTGATGGAGTACGTCTCCGTGCTGGCCGGCGAACGGTTCACCGACCGTCCGCACTGCACCCATCCCGCGCTCGCGGCCGTGGCGTGGCAGGTCAACGACGCGGTGTCGTCGAGCGCGCGCCAGCAGCTCGCGACGCGGGCGGTGACGCTCATCGGGCTCGGCCGGCGGCCGGGCGTCGACGTCCGCCCGCTCGTCCTGGGCACCATCGCGCGGGCCGGCCTCGCGGTCGACCCGGGCAACCGCTTCTTCCCCCGCCTGCAGCGCCGCCTCGAGCGCCGGGCGGCGACGGCGCCGCGGCGCCCGGGCCGCGGCGAGGGCCACGGCGGCCGCCTCGCGACGCTGCTGCACGTCGGCCCGGTCAACCACGCCTGCGCCCACCTCCTGGTGGCCGCCCGCGTCGCGGACCTCGACGCCGACGCCCGCGACCGCATGCTCGTCGCGCTGCTCGACGACACCATCGCCGCGGTGCGCGACGCCGAGCGCGCCGCGCGCCCCGTCGAGGAGGTCGGCCCGGCCGTCCGGGTCTGATCACCGCGGCGCATCCGCCGCCCGGTGCCCGGCTCGACGCCGGCCCGGGCGGTCCTCACGTGGCGACCACACGTCCCTCGGTCGTGGCGCGCGCCGTCGCCCGTCCGGCCGACCGGGATCCCGCTCGGTCCCCGTGACGGCTCCTCGCGGGTGATCTCGCGAGGCGTTCGGGCGAGACGGCGTCGTCGCAGGTCACGACCGTGGCGTCGTCCGCGATGTCCGCCGTGCCCGACCTCGTGGGTCGGGGTGGGCGGTGGACACGGAGGCCGGCGTGGTGGTCAAGAAGGTGCTGCTCGCGACGCTGTTGGGTGCCCTGGTCACGATGGGCACGGCCCAGGCCGGCTACCTCGCGCCGGCGACGCTGACCGACCTGCCGCCGGGCGCCGGGCCCGGCCCGGCCCTGACGGGCGCGGTCACGCCGGCGCCGCCGGTGCCCGGGGGTCCGGCCGGCCCCGGCCCGGTCGCTGGCCC
>NZ_BAABHO010000092.1:0-11674 GCF_039542135.1 Actinomycetospora chlora | reverse complement strand
CCCCATCACAGAGGGGGTGTTGCGACGACCCCGAGAACCCGCCCGGAAGCAGCGAAAGCGCCGTCCGTTCGTCCAGGGTCGCGGCGTACGGAGGCACGCGCTCGCCCGAACGGATCAGCGGCGGGCGGCCCGGCGCGCGGCGTACTCGCTCGGCTTGTCGGTCCACGGCGCGTCGACCGGGCGCGGCGAGAACCGGCCGTCGCGGACCGCCGCCGCGGCGAACACCCCCGCCACGCACGGCCCGTTGACCAGCGCGCCGGACATCGCGCCGGCGACGAGGTCGTCGAGCGGTACGCGGCGGATCACCAGGTCGGCCTCCTCGTCGTCGCCGCCCTCCGGGCGCTCGACCGACCGCAGCCCGGTGGCGAGGAAGACCCGCACCGACTCGTCGGCGAAGCCGGGGCAGCCGGCGATGTCGACCAGCGTCGACCACTCCGCGGCCTCGATGCCGACCTCCTCGACGAGCTCGCGCTTGGCGGCCTCCACGGGCTCCTCGGACGGGTCGTCGAGCAGGCCCGCCGGCATCTCCCAGAGCCGGCGCCCGAGCGCGGGCCGGTACTGGTAGATCATGACGAGCTGGTCGTCCTCGTCGAGCGCGGCGATCGCGACCGCCCCGAAGTGCTCGACCTTCTCCCGCCCGGCGATCCGCCCGCCGGGCATCCGGACGTCGTCGCGGCGCAGCGCGAAGATCGGGCCCTCGTAGAGGGTCTCGCTGTCGACGACGGTGAACTCGTTCGGCGGGCGCCCGCCGTGCGGGTCGGTCAGCGACGCGGGGGTGACGGGCTCGGCCGGCCGGCTCACGTGGACGCCGTCGCCGGGATGTCGACGCCGTCGACGCGTGCCTCGGTCTCCGCGACGTCCCCGCCGGGCGGCTCGGTCTCGAGGTCCAGCCGCCCGGAGGCGACGTGGCGCAGCGACGCGGCCACGAACGCGCGGAACAGCGGGTGCGCGCGCGTCGGGCGGCTCTTGAGCTCCGGGTGCGCCTGGGTGCCCACGAAGAACGGGTGCCGGTCGCGCGGCAGCTCGACGAACTCGACGAGCGCGCCGTCGGGCGACGTCCCGGAGAACACCAGCCCGGCCTCGGCGAGGCGTTCGCGGTAGGCGTTGTTGACCTCGTAGCGGTGCCGGTGCCGCTCGGTGACGCGCCCGGTGCCGTAGGCGCCGCGGACGATCGTGTCCGGGCCCAGCACGGCGGGCCACGACCCGAGGCGCATCGTGCCGCCCATGTCGCGCTCGCCGGCGACGACGTCGGTCTGGTCGGCCATCGTCGAGATCACCGGGTGGGGGGTGTCCTCGTCGAACTCCGCGGAGTTCGCGCCCTCGAGCCCGGCCATCGCCCGCGCCGCGTGGATCACCATGCACTGCAGGCCCAGGCACAGGCCCAGCGCGGGGATGCCGTTGCGGTGCGCGTGGGCGAGCGCCCCGACCTTGCCCTCGATCCCGCGGATGCCGAAGCCGCCGGGCACCAGCACGCCGTCGACGCCCTGCAGCGCGGCCGCGGCCCCGGCCGGGCTCTCGCACTCGTCGGAGCCGACCCAGCGCACCGCCACCCGCGCGCGGTGGGCGAACCCGCCGGCGCGCAGCGCCTCGGTGACCGAGAGGTACGCGTCGGGCAGGTCGACGTACTTGCCGACGATCGCGATCTCCACCGACTCCTTGGGGTGGTGCACGCGGTCGAGCAGGTCGCCCCAGACGGTCCAGTCGACGTCGCGGAACGGCAGCCCGAGCCGGCGCACGACGTAGGCGTCGAGCCCCTCGCCGTGCAGCACCTTGGGGATGTCGTAGATCGAGCGGGCGTCGGGGCAGGCGACGACGCCGTCCTCCTCGACGTCGCACATGAGGCTGATCTTGCGGGTCATGTCGTCGGGGATGTCCCGGTCGGCCCGCAGCACCAGCCCGTCGGGCTGGATACCGATGTTGCGCAGCGCCGCCACGGAGTGTTGCGTCGGCTTGGTCTTCAGCTCCCCCGACGGCGCGAGGAACGGCACCAACGAGACGTGCAGGAAGAAGCAGTTGTCGCGCCCGACCTCGTGGCGCAGCTGCCGCGCGGCCTCGAGGAAGGGCAGCGACTCGATGTCCCCGACCGTGCCGCCGACCTCGGTGATCACCACGTCCGGCGCGGGCTCGGGGCTGCGCATCGCGAGCACCCGCGCCTTGATCTCGTCGGTGATGTGCGGGATGACCTGCACGGTGTCGCCGAGGTACTCGCCGCGGCGCTCCTTGGCGATGACCGTCGAGTAGACCTGCCCGGTGGTGACGTTCGCGCGGGCGGAGAGGTCGCGGTCGAGGAAGCGCTCGTAGTGGCCGATGTCGAGGTCGGTCTCGGCCCCGTCCTCGGTGACGAACACCTCGCCGTGCTGGAACGGGTTCATCGTCCCGGGGTCGACGTTGAGGTACGGGTCGAGCTTCTGCATCGTCACCCGCAGGCCGCGGGCGGTCAGGAGCTGGCCGAGACTCGAGGCCGTGAGCCCCTTGCCCAGCGAGGAGGCGACCCCGCCGGTGACGAAGACGTGCTTCGTCGTCCGCGATTGCTGCACGGGACCCCACCGTAACAGCGCGGCGTGCCCCCGCCCGGGTGACCCCGCGGGTGGTCAGCCCGCGGGACCGGCCGGGGCGGGCTGGGGCGTGAACGTGCCCGCCGCCGGGCCGTAGACGCCGGTGCGCCCGTCGGCCTGCTCGCGCAGCGCCAGGACCGTCGCCACCCGGGACGCCGGGCCCTCGAGACCGTCGACCGTCGACAGCCCGCTGCGCAGCGCCGGGTCGCCCCGCACGACGGGGACCGCCCCGGAACCGGTGCGGGCGGCGAGCACCGCGCCCGCGCCCACCCGGTCGATCGCGCCGGCCAGCCGCGCGAGCGTGGCGTCCCGGGCGGGGTCGGCCCCGGCCCCCGCGACGACCAGCGCGAGCTCGCCCGGCTCCGGCGCCGGCCCCTCGCTCGGCACCACGTACCCGGCGTCGGCGAGCGCCCGCAGCGCGGTCGCCGCCTCGGGCGCGGTGGCCGGGTCGGCGACCGCGCCCGGACGGACCGTCAGCAGCGCGCCGAGCAGGGAACCGGTCAGCGTGCCGGTGTCGGTGGTGGTCGGCAGCTGGGCCCCGGCGGGCAGCAGCCGCGGCACGAGCGCGCGCAGCGCCTCGGCCTGGTCGGGCGCGACGGCGGCGTCGGTGAGGGCCAGGCGCCCGGTCACGCGGCCGCCCGCGTCGGTGATGAGGTCGGCGACGGCGTCGACGTCGCCCGGGTCGGCCCCCGGCGCCGCGACGACGGCCACCCCGCGCCCGGGCAGCACCCCGGCCACCGTCGAGGGCGCGCCGGCGGCGACGAGGCGCTCGGTGGCCCCGAGCTGGGCGCCGACCGTGGCCCGGTCGCCCTGCAGCGCCTGGACCTGACCGGCGAGCACGTCGCGGTCGTTGGTCAGCGCGCCGAGCACCCGGCCCGACAGCGCCGACGCCCCGAGGACGACCCCCAGCGCGAGCGCGAGCAACACCGCCGCGATCGACACGACGTGGTAGCGCAGCGACATCACCGGCCGACCCCCCGGCCGCCCGGCGCGCCCTGGGCCGCGGCGACGCTGGCGTCCCAGCCCTCGCGCACCAGCGTCACGATCGCCTCGCCGAGGCCGCTGGCCAGCAGGGCCGCACCCCCGACAGCCGCGACGGCCAGCAGCAGGAGCAGCACCGCGAACATCGTCACGCGGTGGCGGTGCAGCGCCGCGACGGCCGACGCGTCAACCAGCGTCTGGCCCAGCCGCAGCCGCGTGAGGACCGTCGACGGGTTGCTCCCGGTCCGGCCGCGGTCGAGGAAGCCGGTGAGCGAGGCGTCGAACCCGCACGCGACCACCAGCGACGCCCCGTGCCGGTGGGCCAGCAGCAGCGCCATGTCCTCGGGGTTGGCCGACGACGGGAAGCCGACCGGGTCGATGCCGGCGTCCTGGAGCCGCGCCAGGCCCGCGATGTGACCGTCGGTGTCGGCGGGAATGACGACGTCGACGGCCTTGCGGGCGAGCTCCGGGTCGATCTCCAGCGCGGTGCCGACGACGACCGCCGGGGTGTACCCGGCCGCGCGCAGGCTCTCCGCCCCGGCCCCGACCCCGACGAGCACCGGACGCTCCTCGCGCAGGAACGCCTTGAGCCGGCGCAGCTCCGCGTCGCGGTCCGGGCCGGGCGCGACGACCAGCACGGTCCGGCCGTGCACGGCGGTCTCGAGCCCGGGAACGCCGACGCCGTCGAGGAGCATTCCGCGCTCGCGGCCCATGAACTCGGTGGTGTTGGCCGAGAACGCCTCGAGCTGCGCGGCCAGCCCCGAGCGCGCCTCGGCGAGCTGGTCGGCCACCGTGTCGCCGGTCTGGGAGAAGCCGCGGGCGATCTCCTCGTCGCCGAGGTAGACCCCGCCGTCGAACAGCCGCACCGATGCGCCGTCGCGCACGCGGCGCAGCACGCCCTCGCCGACGTCGTCGAGGAGCGCCACGTCGGCGTCGGTGAGGATCTCCGGCCCGAGGTTGGGGTAGCGCCCGGAGATCGACGGCGAGACGTTGACGACGCCCGCGACGCCGGCGTCCACGAGGGCGTGCGCGGTGGCGCGGTCGAGGTCGACCTGGTCGATCACCGCGATGTCGCCGCGCCCGACGCGGCGCAGCAGCTCCGGCGAGACGCCGCCGCCGGAGCGCCCGCCCAGGCGTGCGGGGCCCACGACACCGGCGGGTGCCTCCTTCGTGCGCGCCCGCGACCACCGCATGCCCATGTCCTGATCGTCGCCGCCGCGGCCCGGAGGACGGAGCCGACGCGCCGGGTGGCGACGAGCGGGTCACCCGGCCCGGCGACTCCGGCGGGTTCCGCTACGGCGCGTGGTGGACGCACCACGCCCGATCGGGGTGGGCTCCGCGCCCGCGGCCTCGACGGTGCCCGCCGTGCGGTCCGCGGCCGCGGCGGACAGCAGCTCCTCGGCGTGGGCGCGCCCGGTCTCGGTCTCCTCGGTGCCCGCGAGCATCCGGGCGAGCTCGACCACCCGCTCGCCGTCGTCGAGGGTGCGGACCGCGCTGCGGGTGACGCCGTCGGTGCCGTCCACCGCCTGCAGCCCGCCCTTGTCGACCACCAGGTGGCGGTCGGCGTACGCCGCGACCTGCGCGAGGTGGGTGACCACGACGACCTGGTGGGTGGCCGCGAGCCGCGCGAGCCGGCGCCCCACCTCGACCGCGGCGCGCCCGCCGACCCCGGCGTCGACCTCGTCGAACACCAGCGTCGGCGTGGTGTCCGCGCCCGCGAGCACCACCTCGACCGCGAGCATCACGCGCGAGAGCTCGCCGCCCGACGCGCCCTTGTGCACCGGCAGCGCGGGGGCGCCGGCGTGCGGCGTGAGCAGCAGCTCGACCTCGTCGACGCCGTCCGGCCCGGCCACCACGGTGCGGCCGTCGACGAGCAGGGCGTCCGCGCCCCCACCCTCCTTGGCCCCGACCGCCATCGCCACCGACGCCGCCCCCATGGCCAGCCCGTCGAGCTCGGCCGACACCGCGGCCCCGAACCGCTCGGCGGCCTCGCGGCGCGCGGCGGACACGGCCGCGGCGTGGCCGGCCAGCTCGCCCGCCAGCGCATCGGCCTCCGCGGCCAGGGCGGCGAGCGCCTCGTCGGAGGTGTCGAGGCCGGCGAGCTGCGACCGGGCCGACTCCGCCCAGGCCAGGACGCCGTCGACGTCGGCGGCGTACTTGCGCGTGAGCCCCTTGAGCGCGGCCTGGCGCTCGAGCACCCGCTCGAGGCGCTGCGGATCGGCCTCGAGACGCTCGAGGTAGTCGGTGAGCTCGGCGGCCGCGTCGCCCAGCAGGGCCGCGGCCTCGGCCAGGCGCGGATCGAGCCCCGACAGGGCCGGGTCGTCGCTGCCCTGCAGGCGGCGCCGGGCCTCGCCCAGCAGGCCGACGGCGTCCGGCTCCTCCCCCGTGCCGTCGGGCGGGCCGGCCAGCGCGGCCAGCGCGGCGGTGGCGCCGGCCCGCAGGTCGTCGGCGTCGGCCAGGCGGCGGGCCTCGGCGACGAGCTCGGCGTCCTCGCCGGGCCGCGGGTCGACCGCGTCGATCTCGGTGAGGCCGTGACGCAGCATGTCCGCCTCGCGGGTGAGCTCGCGCGCCTGCTCGCGGCGGCGGGTGAGCTCGGACGTCGCGTGCCGCCACGCCGTGCGCGTGCGCCGGTAGGCGGCGAGGGGCTCGGCGACGGCGGGGCCGGCGAAGCGGTCGAGCACCGCGCGCTGCTCGGCGGCGCGCAGCAGGCGCAGCGCCTCGTGCTGCCCGTGGACGGCGAGCGCGGCGTCGGTGACGTCGCCCAGCACCGCCAGCGGCACCGAGCGCCCCCCGAGGTGGGCGCGGGAGCGGCCGTCGGCCGACACCGTCCGGGCGGCGATGAGGCTGCCGTCGTCGTCGAGCGCCGCGCCGGCGTCGGTGGCGAGGTGCAGCGCCGAGGGGGACTCCCCGGCCTCGTCGTCCGCGCCGGCCCCGGCCTCGCCGGGTGGCAGCAGGAACCGCCCCTCGACGGTGGCCCGGGACGCCCCCCGCCGCACGCGCGACGAGTCGGCGCGGCCACCGCCCAGCAGGTGCAGCCCCGTGACCACCATCGTCTTGCCGGCCCCGGTCTCCCCGGTGACCACCGTCAGCCCGGGGTGGAGATCGAGGGTCGCGTCCTCGATCACCCCGAGGCCCTGGATCCTCAGCTCGGCGAGCACGGGCCCCACGGTAGCCGGAGGCCCCGACGCTCCGGGGCCGAACACGCCGATCCGATCGAACACATGGTCGAACGGTGGATGTCGCGCGGTCGGCGGGAGACGGAGCAGGAGGGGGAGCACGCCGATAGGGAAGCTCGACCCATCGCGCGGGATCAGGCGCGCCGGCCGCGCCAGCCCTGCACCGGCAGCCCGAACTTGCGCACCAGCCGGTCGGTGAACGGCTGGACGCGCAGGCGGGCCAGCAGCACCGGGTTGCGCCCGCGCACGACCTCGACCCGCGACCCCGGGGGCAGCTCGATGGTGCGCCGGCCGTCGCAGACCAGCACGCCGGCGTCCCCGCTGGTCGAGACCTCCAGCGCCACGGTCGACTCCGGCGAGACCACCACCGGCCGCGCGAACAGCGCGTGCGCGTTGCTCGGCACCAGCAGCATCGCCTGCACCTCGGGCCAGACCACCGGGCCGCCGGCCGAGAACGCGTAGGCCGTCGAGCCGGTGGGCGTCGCGACCAGCACGCCGTCGCACGCGAACTCCGACACCGGGCGGGCGTCGACCTCGAGCACGACGTCGAGCAGCCGCGCCCAGTTCATCTTCTCGACGATCGCCTCGTTGAGCGCCCACGTGCGGCCGAGCTCGGTGCCGTTGGTGTGGGCGACGACGTCCACCGTCATCCGCTCCTCGACGCGGTAGGTGCGCCCGACGATCGCCTCGAGGACCTCGTCGAGGTCGTCGATGTCGGCCTCGGCGAGGAACCCGACCCGCCCGAGGTTGACCCCGAGCATCGGCACGCGCGCGTGGCGGGCGAGCTCGGCCGCGCGCAGCAGCGTGCCGTCGCCGCCCAGCACGAGGACGATCTCCATGCCGAGCGCGGCGTCGGAGTCGGCCTCGACGGTGTGCGGCCGCATCGAGGGCGGCAGGTCGTCGAAGAGGCCCTCGTCGGTGGAGTACTCGTCGGGCAGCACCTGCAGCGCGAAGCCGGCCTCGGCGAGCCGGCGTGCGGCCCGGGACGCGACACGGCGGGTCGCCTCACGGCCGGTGTGCACGACGAGCAGCGCGTGCCGCCCCTCGCGCTCGGCGGAGCGGTCGTCGACGGGGTGGGTCTCGACGGCCGTCCCGGAGTGGTCGCCGGAGTGGTCCCCGACCCCGTTGCCCCGCTCGGCTGCCACTCCGGTCACCGGTGCGCTCCCCTCGTCGCTCACGTCGGACCCCGTTCCACCGCGCGCCGCACGAGCGCCTCGTCGTCGGCCGCGTCCCCGTCGGGGCTGCCCGATCCGTCGGGACGGCGGAGCCAGCAGAAGTACTCGACGTTGCCCGAGGGCCCCGGCAGCGGGCTCGCGACGACGTCGCGCAGCACCAGCCCCCGCGCCCGGGCGGCGGCCACGACCTCGAGCACGGCGGACGCGCGCAGCGCCGGGTCCCGCACGACCCCGCCCGAGCCGAGCCGGTCGCGGCCCACCTCGAACTGCGGCTTGACCATCGGCACCAGGTCGCCGCCCGGCACGGTGCAGGCCGTCAGCGCGTCGAGCACCAGCCCGAGGGAGATGAAGGAGAGGTCGGCGACGACCAGGTCGACGGGGCCGCCGATGTCGTCGGGCGCGAGCGAGCGGACGTTCACCCGGTCGTGCACGGCGACCCGGGGGTCGTTCTGCAGGGCCCACACCAGTTGGCCGTAGCCGACGTCGACGGCGACGACCTCGCGCGCCCCGCGGCGCAGCAGCACGTCGGTGAACCCGCCGGTGGACGCGCCGGCGTCGAGGCACCGGCGTCCTTCGACCGCCAGGCCGTCGAAGGCCTCCAGCGCCCCGAGGAGCTTGCCGGCGCCCCGCGACGCCCAGCGCGGGTCGTCGACGTCGTCGCGCACCACGACCGCGGCAGCCGTCTCGACCGCCGTCGCGGGCTTGCTCGCCACCGTTCCCCCGACCGTCACCCGGCCGTCGGCGATGAGGCCGGCGGCGTGCTCGCGGGAGCGCGCGAGGCCACGCCGGACGAGCTCCGCGTCCAGGCGCAGCCGGCGCGCGGTGGACCGGGCCACCGCGGTCAGGTCCGGTCCACGTCGGCGAGGACGGCGACGAGCGCGTCGTGCACGGACTCGAACGCCGTGGCGTGCTCGGCGGCGTCGAAGGGGGCGTCGTCGGGGGCGTCGCTGCCGGGCAGGCCCGCCACGGCCTCGCGGAGCGCCTCGAGCGCGGCGTCGTGCGCGGGCACGGTCATCGCGTGTCCTCCCGACGTCGTGGGGCGGCTGTCGGCCCCCACGCTAACCCGTCAGCCCGTGGCCAGTCCCAGTGTGCTGATCATCTTGTCGGCACGGCCGTCGCCGCCCCGCACCGTGGCGGTCCCCTCGGCCTCCCACGCGGCGCGGCACAGGGCCCGCAGGGCCGCGGTCGCGTCGTCCCCGGCGTCGTCGCCGGCCGTGAGCTCGACCGTGTCGCCGTCCCGCCGCGCCGTCCACCCGCCGGTGTCGCCCTCGAGGACGTGGGTGGCCGCGAGGCCGTCGCCGAGGACGGTCAGGTCGGGCCCCAGGAACGTCGGGCGCAGCTCGGGAGCGGCGTCGAGCACGCCGGCCGGGGTGGAGACGCCGGTGAGCACGAGCAGGCTGTCGGCCTCGATCGCGTGCGCGCCGGCGATGTCCGTGTCGAGGCGGTCGCCGATCACCAGGGGACGCTGCGCGCCCACCCGCTCGACGGCCTGGCGCAGCAGCGGCGCCGCGGGCTTGCCCGCCACCTCGGGCTCGATCCCGTACGCGGTGCGCAGCACGGCGACCATCGACCCGTTGCCGGGCATGAGCCCCCGCTCGTCGGGCAGCGTCGGATCGACGTTGCAGGCGACCCAGTGCGCGCCTCGGTGCAGCGCGAGGCCGGCCTCGGCGAGGATCCGCCACCCCGTGTCGGGCGAGTGGCCCTGCACGACGGCCACCGGCTCGTCGTCGGCCGAGCGCACCGGCGTCAGCCCGACCAGCCGGACCTCCTCGGCGAGCGCGTCGGTGCCGACCACCAGCACCGGCGCCCCCGGGTCACACTGCCCGGCCAGCACCGCGGCGCCGGCCTGCGCGCTGGTGACGACGTCCTCGGTCGCCACCGTGAGCCCCAGGCCCCGCAGGTGCTCGGCGACCTCGTCGGGGCCGCGCGAGGCGTTGTTGGTGACGTAGGAGACCGTCGCGGTCGCCCGCACCGCCTCGAGGCTCTCCACCGCGCCGTCGATCGCCTCGGGTCCGCGGTAGACCGTGCCGTCGAGGTCGACCAGCAGCGCGTCGTACGTGCTCACCCGGACGACCCCGCCAGGCCCGAGGGCGTGTCCCCGTTCTCCGAGGGCCCGGCGGCGTCGGCGTCGTCCCCGACGCCCAGCATGATCGCTCTCTCCTCGGCGTCCGTCTCGCCCTCGACGTCGGTGCGGGCGGCCTCGAGGAAAGCCCGGACGGCGTCGTCGGTGCGACCGGCGGCCTGCAGCGCCTCGGCGTAGGCGTAGAACAGCCGCGGTACCCACGGGTCGTCGCGTGCGGCGTCGAGCTCCGGAACCTGGAGCCCGACGACGGCCGCGTCGTTCTCCCCGAGGTCGCGACGCGCCCCGGACACGACGATGAGCAGCTCGACGGCGTCCTCGGTGTCGAGGTCGCGGGCCTCGGGGCTGCGCGAGAGCTCGATCGCGCGCTCGGGGCGTCCGAGGGCACGTTCGGCGTCGGCCATCACGGGCAGGTGCCCGTCGCCGCCCATCCGGCGGCTGGCCCGCAGCTCGGAGAGCGCCTCGGCCCACTCGCCCGCGTGGTATGCGGCCAGACCCGACGCCTCACGGACGATCGCCACCCGGCTGGCCCGGTGGCGCGCGAAACGGGCGTGGGCGAGCGCCTGCTCGGGGTCGTCGTCGACGAGCTCCCCGACCGCCACGAGGTGGCGCGCCACGATGTCGGCCAGGTCCTTCGGCAGCCCGCGCAGGTCGCGGCGGGCCTCGGGGTCCAGGAGGTCGGCCGTCACGTCGTCGGGCAGTGGCGGCGCCACCGGTCGCGGCGCGGCCTCCTGGTGGCGCTGGATCGGGCGGTCCTCGCGAGGACGGTCGTCGCGATCCCGCGCGGCCGGGCGGTCGTCGCGCCGGCGGTCGTCACGGTCTCGGCCGCCACGGTCGTTCCGGGGCCGGTCGCCCTGGGGGCGGTCGCTGCGGGCTCGGTCTCCCCGCGGCCGGTCCCCCCGCGGCCGGTCGCCCTGAGGCCGGTCGCCCTGCGGCCGGTCGCCCTGAGGCCGGTCGCCCTGAGGCCGGCCGCCCTGAGGCCGGCCGCCCTGAGGCCGGTCGCCCTGCGGCCGGTCGCCGCGGGGGCGGTCGCCCTGAGGCCGGTCGCCCTGAGGCCGGTCGCCCTGCGGGCGGCCGCCCCGGGGTCGGTCACCCTGCGGCCGGTCGCCGCGGGGGCGGTCGCTCTGCGGGCGGTCGCTCCGGGGGCGGTCGCTCCCCGAACGGTCGGGACGAGGACGGTCGTCGCGCGGCCGGTCACGTCCGGGACGGTCGGCGCGGGGGCGGTCGTCCCGCGAGCGGTCGCTGCGGGGCCTGTCCTGGCGGGGCCCGTCGTCGCGGGGTCGGCCGCGGTCCGGACGGTCGTCCCCGCCGCGGTCGTCACGTGGACGGCCACCACCGGACCGCCCGCCGGGCCCCCCGGCGGCGCCGCGCTGCGGACGCCCGGCGCGGTCGTCACGCCGCGGTCCGCCCCGGTCGGACCCGCCGCGGGGACGGTCGGCGCCGCCCCGGTCGCGGGAGCCGGACGCGCGGGGGCCGCCGGCTCGCTGGTCGTCCCGTGGCGGCCGCGAGGAGCCGTCCGAGGGATCCGACGACATGGCGGGCCTCCTGTGGACATGCGAACGGGCAGGGCTCCGGCCGGAGTCCTGCCCGTCATGGTTCACGCACTATGGGGCGTGCCCCTGCGGGCTCGCCGTGTGTACCCACCCGCGGTGGGTGGGGGTGGTCGGGTGTTCCGGCGGTGTCCTACTCTCCCACGACCTGGCGGTC
>NZ_BAABHO010000091.1:0-12259 GCF_039542135.1 Actinomycetospora chlora | reverse complement strand
CCCGGTGGCCGGGCACCCGACGGCGGTCCCGGCCACGGGCCGGGGCCGGGCGGCTGACCGGGGACCTGGCCCGGTGCCGCAGCGGGTGGCGGCGCGCCGCGGCGCGGGCCACCGGACCCGGGAGCGTCGTCCGGGTCCGGACCGGGCGCGGAGTGGCGCCCACGGCCGGGCCCGGGCGTCGTGCCCGGGGGTCCGGGTTGCTCGCTCATCGCTGCCCTCGCTGACCTCGCCGACCGGCCCCGCCGCGGCCGGAGCCGGGCCCCACCCTGCCCCACGGCCTCCGGGCGCCGGGCCGGCCCCCCGGGTCGGGCCGGCCGGTCAGTCGCCGGAGCGCCGGTGCCGGCCGCCGGTGCCGCGCAGCATGACCGGGCGGGCGAGGCGCTCGTCGGCCCCGCCCGGCACCTCCTCGCGGAACGCACGCCTGGAGGACCCGCGGTCGGCACGACCGAGCGCGCGGCGGACTTCCTCGTAGATCGGCGTCTGCGTCATGCGCGGCACCCTACGACTCCGCCGGTCCGGCCCGACGGGGACTCCGACCTCGTCCGGAGAGGGTTTCACCCCGCCGCTGAGCTGGGCACACGCCGTTCACAGAGCCGTAACCCCGATCATCAGCGAGGTGGTCGCGGGGGCCCGTCACCGGCCCGCGACCGAGGTCCACCCGGTCGGATCAACCGGCCGCCAACGCCCTTCACCCCCCGTCGCCGACCCCGGGAGCGCCGTGACCACCCAGCCGGTCGAGATGACCGTCCACTCGGCACAGCCGTACAACGCGGAGCCGCCGCGGGCGGCGCTCGCGAACCGCGACCTGACCCCCCTCGACGCCTTCTACCACCGCAACCACGCCGTGGAGACGCCCCGGCTCGACCCCGCGACGTGGGCGCTGCGCGTCGACGGGCGCGTCGAGCGGCCGGCCACGTTCTCCCTCGGCGAGCTGCGCCAGCGGTTCGCCGAGCACAGCGAGGTCGTGACGCTGCAGTGCGCGGGCAACCGGCGCGCCGGTCTCCTCGAGGTGGCCGAGCTGCCCGGCGAGACCCCCTGGGGCCCCGGCGCCACGGGCACCGCCCGCTGGCGCGGGGTGCGCCTCGCCGACGTCCTGCGCGACGTCGGCGTCGACCCCGCCGCCACCGACGTCGCCTTCACCGGCGCGGACCGGCCGGAGGAGACCGAGGGCGCTCCCTACGAGGTCTCGGTGCCGCTCGAGAAGGCGCTGGCCCCCGAGGTGCTGCTGGCGTGGTCGATGAACGACGAGCCGCTGCCGGCCGCGCACGGCGCACCGGTGCGCGTCGTCGTGCCCGGTTGGATCGGCGCCCGCAGCGTCAAGTGGCTCGAGGGCGTCACCGTGGCGGACGGGCCGTCGCAGGGGCACTACCAGGCTGTCGCGTACCGCCTGCTGCCCGCCGACGCCGCCCCCGCCCGCGGCCGCGGGGTCGCGCTGGGCCCCATCGCGGTCAACGCCGACGTGCTCGCGCCCGCCGACGGCGCCGAGGTCCCGGCCGGCCGGGTGCCGGTCACCGGCTACGCACTCGCCGGCGGCGACCGCACCGTCGTCCGCGTCGACGTCTCCACCGACGGCGGCGCGACGTGGGCCGAGGCCGATCTCGAGCCGCAGGCGAGCCGGTGGAGCTGGCGGCACTGGCAAGCCGAGCTCGACCTCCCGCCGGGCACGACGCGGGTGGTCGTGCGGGCCTGGGACTCCGCCGCGGGCGTCCAGCCGGCCGACCCCGCCGAGCTGTGGAACCCCAAGGGCTACGTCAACAACTCGTGGGCGCACGTGACGCTGCACGCGATCGGCGACGCCGACGGGTGACGCCGCGGCCACGGGGCATCCGCCGGGGTTCGAGACGAGGAGGTCTCCATGAGCACCGGTTCCGGCCGCCGCCCGTCGATCGGCGTCTACATCGGCATCCTGCTGGGGGTGCTGGTGATCCTGGCCGTCGTCCTGTTCCTGCTCGCGCAGGGCACCGCGGCGCCGAGCAGCCCCCAGACCACCGGCTCCCTCGGCCCGCTGGTGGTGACGCTCGCGCCCACCCTGTGCTGAGCCCTGTCACGATGCGCGGGACGGCGGAGGGAGTTCAGTGGACCAGGACGGCAGCTCGGAGACCGAGGAGCGCGAGCCGGACTACCGCTTCACGCTCGCCAACGAGCGCACCTTCCTCGCCTGGCTGCGGACGTCGCTGTCGCTGCTCGCCGCGGGGTCGCGGTGGTGCAGCTGCTGCCGGAGTTCGCCGTGCCCGGCGCGACCGCGATCCGCCGGAGCCGCCCGCTGCCCGCGCAGCGGCTGCCGTGGGTGCTGGCCGCGGGCCTCGTCGCGCTCGCCCTGTTCGGCCTGGTGCTCGTCGCGCTGCGGGCGTCGGCGTGAGCTCGCCGTCGGACGCCGGCCTGCAGGCCGAGCGCACGGGCCTCGCGTGGAGCCGGACGTCGCTGGGCGTGGGCGCCAACGCGGTGCTGCTCGCGGTCCGCGAGGTCACCCACGAGCGTTCGGTCCCGTCCCTGGTGCTGGCGGCGGCGGCCGCCGTGCTCGCCGTCGCGGTCGCCCTCTACGGCCGGGCGCGCACGCGCCGGATCAGCCGGTCCCCCCTGCCCTCGCCGCTGGCCGCCGACCGCGCCGTCCCGCTGCTCGGGGGCGCGGTCGCGCTGCTCGCGCTGCTCACCGGGGCGGTGCTGACGCTGCGGTGACCGCGGGCTCGTGCGGGGCGGGCGGCGGACCCGAGCGGATCAGCGTCACCAGCCCGACCACCGCGACCACGGCGCTCACCCCGGCCAGCACGGCGCCCGACACCCCGAGGGCGAACCGCTCGCCGAGCACGACGATGCCGATCGCCATCGCGGCGCACTGGTCGAGCGTGATCTGCGTCGAGAGCCCGGCGTCGAGCCCGCCGTCACGGTAGGCGGTCTGCAGCAGCAGGATCGACGCCACGGGCAGGATCACCACGGCCGCGAGCACGGCCGCGATCAGCCACGCCGACCGCCCGTCCTGGACGAGGCGGAAGGTCAGCCGCACCAGCCCCGACGTCGAGCCCGCGCACAGGCCCGACACCGCGGCCCGGACCACCGCCCGCGGCATCGCCGGCGCCCGCCCGCTGGCCAGCGTCACCAGGGCGGCGACGAGCAGGACCGTGACGATCGTCCCCAGCACCAGCCCGGCGTTCGGCGGGACCGTGCTGGGCTGGTGCTCCGCGAGCACGAACAGCCCGGCCAGCCCGACGACGAGCACGACCGCCCCGACCCACTCCGACCGGTGGATGCGGCGGCGCTCCAGCCGGGCGTCGAGGGGCAGCGCGAGGATCAGCGAGGTCACGCCGATGGGCTGCACCAGCGTGATCGGGCCGAAGCCGAGGGCGACCACGTGGATCATCGCGCCGACCACCATCGCCGCGACGCCGCCCCACCACCACGGCCGGCGCAACAGGGCACCGAAGAAGGGCAGCCCGGAGTCGTGGTGGTCGGGGCCGTCGGCGGTGCGGGAGGTCTCGCGCCGCTGCAGCGCCGCGGACAGGGCGTAGGCCAGCGCGGAGCAGCAGGCGAGGACGACCGCGACGGTCGCGGAGGCGGTCACGGCGTGCGCGCGGGGAGGGCAGGCACGGGCAGGGGACTACCCCGGCCTCAGCGCACGAACGCGCTGTGACCGGTGATCTTCTTGCCGACGATCAGGGTGTTCATCTCCCGGGTGCCCTCGAAGGAGTACAGCGCCTCGGCGTCGGCGAAGTAGCGCGCGACACCGTTGCCCAGGATGACCCCGTTGCCGCCGACCAGCTGCCGCGCCCAGGCGACGGTCTCGCGCATCCGGCTCGCGCAGAACTCCTTGGCCAGGGCCGAGTGCGCGTCCGAGCCGCGGCCCGCGTCGAGCAGCTGCGCGTTCCGCACGGCCATGCCCAGCGACGCCGTGACGTTGCCCAGCATCTGGACCAGCAGCTCCTGCATGAGCTGGAAGCCCGCGATCGGGCGGCCGAACTGCTCGCGCTGCTGGGCGTAGGACAGCGCGAGCTCGTAGGCCGCCATCTGCGTGCCGACCGAGCCCCACGAGGCGTTGCCGCGCGTGAGGCGCAGGACGCCGCCGGCGTCGGCGAACGTGCCGGTGCCGCCGGAGAGGCGGTTCTCGTCGGGCACCCGCACGTCGCGCAGGGCGATGTCCGCGTTCTGCACGATGCGCAGCGCGGTCTTGCCCTCGATCTTCGCCATCGTCATGCCCTCGGCGTCGGCCGGGACCACGAAGCCGCGGACGTCGTCCGACTCGAGGTCCTTGGCCCAGACGACGATGACGTCGGCGATCGTGGCGTTGCCGATCCAGCGCTTGTCGCCGTTGAGCACCCACTCGTCCCCGTCGCGGTGCGCGGTGGTCTCCATGCCGCCCGCGACGTCGGACCCGCCGTGGGGCTCGGTGAGCCCGAACGCCCCGATCGTCTCCATCCGCGCCATCGACGGCAGCCAGCGCTGCCGCTGCTCCTCGGTGCCCCCGGCGTGGATCGAGCCCATCGCCAGCCCGCTGTGCACGCCGAAGAAGCTGTTCACCGACGGGTCGACCCGGGCGATCTCGGCGTGCATGAACCCGAGGAACAGCCGCCGCGCGGGCTCGGCCGGCGTCCCGGACAGCCCGTAGGGCAGCCCGGCGAGGTCCAGCGCGGCGAAGCCCTTGACCAGCTGCATCGGGAACTCGGCGCGCTCCCACGCCCCCTCGACCACCGGGGCGACGTCCTCGGCGAGGTAGCCCCGCAGCCGCCGGAGCGTCGCGGTCTCGTCGTCGGTGAGCAGGTCGGCGTAGTCGTAGAAGTCCGCCAGGGCCGCACGCTCCACCGCGAGGTCGAGCTGGGGCTGCGGGAGGGCCGGGAAGTCGGCCGGGAGCTCGGGCATGTCCCCAGCCTGGCCCGGGGCGGCGGGCCCCGCCATCCGATCACGGTGGGCCGCGCCGAGATGATGCTTGTACTATCCAAGCAAATGGTCCGTGCGTCCGGGCGGGAATCCACCGTCCGGGCGAGGGCCGGTGCGCGGGCGGCCCTGGGGCGCCCGGAGGACGATGGGGACGGGACCCACGAGCTCGAGGCCCCGCGACGCGTCAGAGAGGTGGACGTCGGTGGACGGACAGGAACCGATCATGATCTTCGGTCGGGTGACACGGGGTGACGGCGCGCCGGTCCCCGGCGCGGCGCTGACGCTGTGCGACCTCTCCGGGGACCAGCTCGACCGCGCCGCTGCCGACGAGGGCGGGCACTACCAGCTCGTGCCGCCGACCGGCGGGACGTACCTCGTCATCTGCGCCTCGTCGACCCACCAGCCGCAGGCTTCGCTGGTCGCGGTCGCCGACCGCCCGCTGCGCCACGACGTCGGGCTCACCGGCGGCGGCGCCACGCTCGGTGGCACCGTCGGGGTGCAGCACGGCGCCGGGACCAACGGCTCCGGCACGGGTGTCAGCGGCTGGGGCGACGTCGTGCTCACCCTCACCGACGTGCGCGGCACCGTCGTCGCCGTGACCCGCTCGGGTGACGACGGCACCTACCGCTTCGCCGACCTCACCGAGGGCACCTACACGCTCACGGCCGCCGCGGCGCGCCTCGCGCCGGTCGCCGAGACCGTCCGCGTGCCGGCCGAGGGGCACGTCACCCACGACGTGGCGCTGGCCACCCGCACCCAGCTCACGGGCACCGTCCGCTCCGCGGGTGCCGGGCGCCCGGTGGCCGAGGCGCTGGCCACGCTGGTCAGCGAGGACGGCCACGTCGTCGGCTCCCGCGTCACCGGCGACGACGGCTCCTTCCGCTTCGACGACATTGCCCATGGCGTCTACACGATCACCGCCAGCGGCTACGCCCCGGTGGCCTCGGAGATCGAGATCGGCCCCGGGCACCCGTCCGAGGTCGTGCTGAGCCTGGTGCCGCCGGCCGTCGACGGGGCCCAGGCCCCGCCGCGCGCCGACGTGCCGCGCGGCGACGACGGCGCCGCGGTCGCCGGCAACGGCCACGTCGCGAACGGCGCCAACGGTGGCCGGCACCTCAGCGCCGAGGACGCCAGCGAGAGCCCCTCGGGCGGCGAGCGCTGGTGAGCGCGGGCTCGCCGTCGACGGCGCCGTCCCTCCCGCGGGGCGGCGGCTGGGTACGCGGCGCCGCGGTGACCAGCGACGGGTGGCCGGTGCCGTTCGCGGTGGTCACGGTGATCGACGCGTCCGGCACCCAGATCGGGGGCACGACCGTCGCCGGCGACGGCACGTTCGCGATCGAGGGCCTGCCCGACGGGCCGGCGACGGTGATCACCTCGGCGGTCGGGCACACGCCCTCGGCGCGGCCGCTCGCGGGGCCCGGCGACCTCGGCCGCGTCGTCCTCACCCGCACCGGGGCGCTGAGCCTGCCCGCCCCGGGGCGCTGGGAGATCGACCCGGTGCACTCGCGCATCGCCGCGTCGGCGTTCCACCTGGGCATCACCAAGGTGCACGGTCGCCTGCGCACCTTCACCGGCGCCGTCGAGATGGGCCACGACCTCGCGAGCACGCGCGTCACGGCGTGCATCGACCCGGCCAGCGTCGACACCGACGACGAGACCCGCGACGGCCACCTGCGCGCCGCGGACTTCCTCGACGTCCTCGCGTTCCCGCGCATCGACTTCACCTCGACCGCGATCACCGGCCACACGCCCGACCACTGGACGATGACCGGCGACCTCGAGCTCAAGGGCGTGCGCAACACCGTCGACCTCGACGTCGTCTACCACGGTGCGGGCCCCGATCTCTGGGGCGGCGAGCGCGCGGGCTTCAGCGCGACGACCCAGCTCTCCCGCGACGACTTCGACATCCGCTGGAACCAGTCCGTGATCGCGGGCATCTTCGCGGTCGGCCGGACCCTGCGCATCGAGATCGACATCGAGGCCGTCCGCGCATCCTGAGCCTGCACGCCGGCGCGCCGCCGCCCCCGGGCGGTCGCGCCGGGCGGCCGCGCCGGCCCCGATCTGGCGGTTACTGGCTGGTATCGCTCGCTGAGCGAGCGATACCAGCCAGTAACCCGTCGGCGGGACGCCAGCCCGCGATGACGTGGAGCCGCGAGCACGGGAGCTGCGTCGAACCCCGTGTGAAGCTCCTCGACATCTTCCGCACCCAGGACGGGCTCGTTCGTCACGACCAGGCCCTCGAGATCGGCATGTCGCCGGCCACCATCGGGCGTCGCGTCGGCGCCGGCGAGTGGCTGGAGGTCCATCCACG
Organism: Actinomycetospora chlora; assembly: GCF_039542135.1. Classification (NCBI taxonomy): domain Bacteria; kingdom Bacillati; phylum Actinomycetota; class Actinomycetes; order Pseudonocardiales; family Pseudonocardiaceae; genus Actinomycetospora; species Actinomycetospora chlora. Next base: position 5,082 of record NZ_BAABHO010000091.1, on the reverse strand, counting down.
CGTCTACCGCGAGGCGAGCCACGTCCCGTCGTCCCGCTCGACGCTCCGCGCGGCCGCGCTCTGGGCGGGAGACGGCGCCACCCTGATCGGCGAGGCCGGCGCGTCGTGGTGGAACATCACCGACCGCGTGCCCGAGACGGTCGCGCTCGCGGTCGGGCCGCACGGCGGACACTCACCCCCACGCGGTGTCCGGACGGTCCGGCGTGCGGTCGAGGCGCGGGTCAAGGTCGACGGCGTCTGGGTGGAGCAACGGTCGGCCACCGCACTCGAGGCGGCGACGTCGCTCGGGTTGGTGGAGGGCGCTCGGCTACTGGACCGCGCGCTCCAGCAGCAACGCGTCGGACTCGCCGGGATCCGCGCGACCCTGGAACACATGGGGCAGCGCCACGGTGTGGTCCTCGCCCGGCGCCTGGTCGAGCTCGCCGAGGGTGGTGCCCGGTCCGAGGCGGAACGCGATGCCCTCCGCTCGCTCACCCGTGCGGGCCTTCGCGGGTGGACGCCGAACCTCGCCGTCGACCTTCCCGGGTTCGGCCGCGTCGTCATCGACATCGCGTTCCCCGCGCACCGGATCGCGATCGAGGTCGACGGCTGGGCCTTCCACCGCGACGTCGACCGCTTCCGCCGCGACGGTCTGCGGCAGAACGAGGTCGTCATCGGCGGTTGGCGGGTGATCCGCGTGACCTGGTACGACCTCCAGGAGACGCCCGGGTACCTCGCCGACGCCGTGCGCCGGGCGATCGCCGCGGGGCTCGCGGCCTGATCGCGCTGCGACGCCGGTTACTGGCTGGTATCGCTCGCTCAGCGAGCGATACCAGCCAGTAACACCCCGAGAACGCGCGCAGAGGGCCGCGCTCAACGCGGCAGGGCCGCCCGCTCCCGCAGGACGACGTCCACCTGCACCGGTGAGCCGTTGACCGTCACGCGCGTGACGGCCGGGGCCGCCGTCCCGCGACCCCGGGGCGTGGCGATCACGAGGTAGTCGCCCGAGCGGCCGTCGGCGCTGAGGGTGAAGCGGCCCGCGTCGTCGGTCTCGGCGCGGTCGGCCTCGTGTCCGCTGCCGTCGACGAGTGTGAGCACGGCCGTCGCCGGCGCCTCGTCCGGCGCGAGGATGCGGCCCGCCACGGCGACGGGACGCCCGGTCGCGGGAGCCGTAGCGGGAGCCGGTGCCGGTTCCTCCTGCCCCAGCGCCTCCCCCACCGCCTCGGCCTCGGACACCGACGGCTTGGCGGTGTCGAACAGCGACGCGATCGCGGCGACGAGACAGCACACCGCCGCGAACCCGAGGGCCAGGAACAGGCCGTCCGCGAAGGGCCCGGAGATCAGCTGGGGGAAGAAGCTGCGGCCGGTGAGGAAGCCCGCCTGCTGCGGCCCCACCTGCGCGAGGACCTGCGGCCCGAGCAGCGTCTCGATCGGGTTGTAGCCCAGCAACGCGGCGAACAGCGTGCTCACCGGCGGCAGCCCGGAGATCCGGCCGGCGACGTCGGCGGGCACGCCCTGCCCGGTGAGGCCGGTGAACAGCGCCGAGGGCAGCGTGGAGGCCAGCCCCAGGATCAGCATCGAGAAGAAGATGCCGATCGACAGGACCGTCGCGCCGTTCATGAACGTCGCCGTCATGCCCGCGGCCGCACCGCGCTGGCGGGCCGGCACGCTGTTCATGATCGACGCACGGTTGGGCGACGAGAAGAGCCCCATGGCCAGGCCGTTGACCGCGAGCAGGATCGCGAACAGCACGTACGGGAAGTCGACGGGCAGGAAGCCCATGAGCAGGAAGCTCGCAGCGGCGACGAGCATGCCGCCGGCCGCGTACCAGCGGGCGCCGTGGCGGTCGGAGAGGAAGCCCGAGACCGGTCCGGCGATGAGGAAGCCGATGGTCAGCGGGACCATGTAGATGCCGGCCCACAGCGGCGTGGACTCGTAGTCGTAGCCGTGGCGCGGCAGCCAGATGCCCTGCAGCCAGATGATCAGGATGAACTGGAGGCCGCCGCGGCCGAGCGCGGAGAGCAGGTTGGCGATGTTCCCGGCGGTGAACGACCGGATGCCGAACAGCGACAGGTGGAACATCGGGTGCGCGATGCGGCGCTCGATCACCAGGAAGACCGCCAGCACGACGACGCCGCCGATGAGGCAGACCAGCACCGTCGGGCTGGTCCAGCCCATGACGTGCCCGCCGTAGGGCTGGATGCCGTAGGTGATGCCCATGAGCACCGCGACCAGGCCGACGGCGAAGGTGATGTTGCCCCACCAGTCGATGCGGCCCTCCTGCCGGTCGCTGGTCTCCTTCAGCCTGGACCAGGCCCAGATCGTGCCGAAGACGCCGAACGGCACCGAGACGACGAAGACGAGGTGCCAGGCCAGGGGGGCCAGCACGCCGCCGATGATCAGGCCGAGGAACGACCCGGCGATCGCGGCGATCGAGTTGATGCCCAGGGCCAGCCCTCGCTGGGAGGCGGGGAAGGCGTCGGTGAGGATCGCGGTCGAGTTCGCCAGCAGCAGCGCGCCGCCGATGCCCTGCAGCACGCGCATCACGATCAGCCAGATCGCGCCGGCGTCGCCCTGCAGCCACGTGACGGCGAGCAGGATCGAGAACAGCGTGAAGACCGCGAAGCCCAGCGTGTACATCCGCGTGCGGCCGAACATGTCCCCGACGCGGCCGAAGGTCACGACGAGCACGGCCGTCACGACCAGGTAGCCCATGATCAGCCACAGCAGGTAGCTGATGTTCTCGGGCTGCAGCGGGTCGAGCGCGATGCCGCGGAAGATGTCCGGCAGCGCGATCAACAGGATCGACATGTTGATCGTCACGATCAGCACGCCGAGCGTCGTGTTGGTCAGCGCGATCCACTTGTACCGCGGGCCCAGGTGGGCCACGGCCGGCGCCACCGCCGGCCCGCCCGTCGGGGCCCCCACGCTGCTGGTCACGTCGCCTCCGCGTCCGCCGACAGTTGGTTAGGGCAACTATCGTAAGCCGACGCGTCGAGAGCCGTGGTGTGACGTCCTCGGCGGCCTACGAGCCGGCCTGCGGCACGAGCACCGGCAGCGCCCGCAGGGCGAGGTCGACGAGCACCGGCTGGGCCTGGTCGACGGGCACGGGGCGGTCCGGGGTGAGCGTGAAGCTCGCCGTGACGCGGCCGTAGACCACGACCAGGACCGGGCCCTCGGGGTCCGGGTAGTAGATCGCCTCGGCCGCGCCGAACGGCACCGGCTGTGCGGGCACCCCCGAGCTGGCCTGGGCGTCACGGTTCACCCGCGACTGGGCCGCGGCCGCCTCCGGGGTGGTGTAGCCGCTGGTCAGCACCTTGAGCACCAGGGTGTTGGGCGGGGGCGCGCCCGGCCCGCCCTGCGAGGTGTAGTTGCAGGTCACGCGCTCGAGGCGCCCGACCGACGGGGCCGGGACGTCGCGCAGCGCCGCGACCCGCACGCTGCCCAGCGGCATGCCGAGGTAGTTGGGCACCTGGTCCGAGGCGAGCACCTGGTCGCACTCGGTGGGCAGGATGCTGTTGCGCGGGGGCGGGGCACTGGTCACGGGCGCGGCGCCCGGCCCGGGGAACGTCGGCACCGGCGGCGTCGCCAGCGACGACCCGGACGAGCAGGCGCCGACGAGCAGGGCCAGCCCCGCGAGCGCAGCCGCCACCAGCGCGCGCCGTCGCGTTCCCGCCGCCGACCCCATCGCCCCCGCCCGTCGTCCCTCGTCGCCCGCGACCGTACCGACCCCGCACCGTAGCGGCGCGCGTCAGCCCTCCCCGGGACCCTCGCCGAGCTCGGCGAGGACGCGCTGCGCCACCGCGAACGCCCGGTTGGCCGCCGGCACCCCGGCGTACACGCCGACCTGCAGCAGCACCTCCTGGATCTCCTCGGTGGTCAGCCCGTTGCGCCGCGCGGCCCGCAGGTGCATGCCGAGCTCGCCCTCGTGGTGCAGCGCCGCGAGCACGGACAGCGTCACGATGCTGCGCTCCCGCCGCCCGAGCCCGGGCCGCGTCCAGATGCCGCCCCAGGCGTAGCGGGTGATGAAGTCCTGGAAGTCCGCCGTGACGTCGTCGGTCGCCGCGACGGCGCGGTCGACGTGCTCGTCACCCAGGACGGCGCGGCGCACCTCCTCGCCGTCCGGGTCCCACTGCTGCGTCGAGGGGTGGGGGCTCACGGGCGCTTCCTCTCTCGGGACTCCAGGAGGTCGTCGACGAGCGCGGTCGCCTCACCGACGGCACCGGACGGGTCGAGCAGGGCCCGCACCTCGTCGGGGTCGCCGAGGGCCTCGGTGAGGACGTCGGCGAACGGGCGGCGCTCGTCCTGGGCGCGGGCGGCGGCGTCGGTGACCAGGTCCTTCGCCGCGGCGTGGCCGAGCCGCGCCCGTAGGCCCGTCGTGGCCTGCTCGGCGAGCAGCAGCCCGCCGGTGACGTCGAGGGCGGCCGCGACCCGCTCGGGGTCGACGACCAGGTGGCCCAGCGCGTCGGCCAGCCAGGACGCGCCCGACCCGACGGTGCGCAGCAGCTCCGACAGCGGGCGCCACTCGGCGTGCCACGGGCCGGCGGCGCGCTCGTGCTCGTGCAGCGACGCGGCGGTGAGCACGGAGGCGACGAGGCCGGGCGCCGCGACGGCGGCGGCGCGGGCGGAGACGGCGGCCACGGGGTTGCGCTTGTGCGGCAGGGTCGACGAGCCGCCGCGCCCGGGGACGTCCTCGCGCACCTCGCCGACCTCGGTCTGGGCCAGCAGCACGAGGTCGGTCGCCACCGACCCGACGGCGGCGCCGGCGCGGCCGAGCAGGCCGGCGAGCTCGGCGACGCGGCCGCGCTCGGTGTGCCAGGCGAGCACGGGCTCGGCGAGGTCGAGGCGGCGGGCGAGCGCCGCGAGGACGGTGCGGCCGTGACCGTCGAAGGCGGCGAGGTTGCCGACCGCGCCGCCGAGCTGGACGGCCGGGCGCCACGCGTCGAGGGCGTCGGCGGCGGCGTCGAGGCCCGCGCACCAGCCCGCGGCCCGCAGACCGGCCGTGATCGGGGCGGCCTGCTGGAGCAGGGTGCGGCCGGCCGCGGGACGGTCGCGGTGCACGGCGACGGCGGAAGTCGGAGGCCAAGCGGTCTTAGGAAGACA
>NZ_BAABHO010000090.1:0-13632 GCF_039542135.1 Actinomycetospora chlora | reverse complement strand
GTTCTGTGAGCCAAGGAGTTGGAATCCTGATTTGTCTTCCTAAGACCGCTTGGCCCTCCGACTTCGCTGGCCGCTCGCGCCGCCGTCGGCGGGGCCGTGCCCGCCGCTGCCGCTGGTGGTGATGTCGTCGTCGTCCACGTCGGGACCTCCGTCGTCGTTGACCCGGGGCCCGCGTGGGGTGCGGGCGTCGGTCGGGTGTGTGGGTCGGCAGCCAGCCTGCTCCGACGCGCAAGGCCGTACCCCGCCGAGCGCCATCTCACGCGCGCGGTCACCCCCGCCGGCGTGACGCGACCGGCACGGTGCGGCAGGGTCTGCAGGCCATGAACCCGGAGGGAACCGTCGGCACGCTCGTGCTGCTGCGCCACGGCCAGAGTGACTGGAACGAGAAGAACCTGTTCACCGGCTGGGTGGACGTGGCGCTGTCGGCGAAGGGCGAGGCCGAGGCGCGCCGCGGCGGCGAGCTGCTCGCCGACGCCGGTCTCCTCCCGGACGTCCTGCACACGTCGCTGCTGCGCCGTGCGATCAGCACGGCGAACCTCGCCCTCGACGTCTGCGACCGGCACTGGATCCCGGTGCGCCGCGACTGGCGGCTCAACGAGCGGCACTACGGCGCGCTCCAGGGCAAGGACAAGAAGCAGACGATGGAGGAGTACGGGGAGGAGCAGTTCCAGATCTGGCGGCGCTCCTACGACACGCCGCCCCCGCCGATCGACCCCGACGACGAGTACGCGCAGACCGGCGACCCGCGCTACGCCGACCTCGGCGACGCGCTGCCGCGCACCGAGTGCCTCGCCGACGTCCTGGAGCGCCTGCTGCCCTACTGGCAGGCGTCGGTGGTGCCGGACCTGCGCTCCGGGCACACGGTGCTCGTCGCCGCCCACGGCAACTCGCTGCGGGCGGTGGTCAAGCACCTCGACGGCGTCGACGACGAGACGATCGCCGGCCTCAACATCCCCACCGGCATCCCGCTGCGCTACGACCTCGAGAACACCGGCGACGGCGACCTGCGCCCCACCAACCCCGGCGGGACCTACCTCGACCCCGACGCCGCCCAGGACGCGATCGCCGCCGTCGCGAACCAGGGCCGGTAGACCTGGGTTAACGGCGGTCGAACAGCAGGCCAACCCTGTCTCACGAAGGCGTTGTACTGCTCACGCCGAGGCCGCGTCGGCGCCGGTGACGGCCCTACCATCGGGAGACGTGACCGCCCCGGTGCTGGTGACCGTCGTCGTGGCCCTGCTGGCCGCGGCGCTCGGTGCCGTGGCCGGGGCCGCCGCGGTGCGCTGGAAGCGCGACGAGCACCACGGTGAGCGCTCCCGCGGGCCGACGGTCGCCGAGCTCCTCGCGCGGCTCGTGCGCCGCTCGCAGTCCGGCATCGCCGTGGTCAACCGTTTCGGCGACGTCGTGCTCTCCAACGAGCGGGCCGAGGCCCTCGGCGCCGTCGTCGACGGGCGGCCCGACCCGCGGCTGGCGGCCGCGGCCGAGCGGGTGGCCGTCGGGGGCGAGCCGGGGGAGGTCGACCTCTCGCCCACGTCGTACCCCCCGGGCTCGACGCCGCAGACGATCGTCGCGCAGGTCCGGTCGCTGGGGGACGGCTTCGTCGTCGTCGACGCCACCGACACCTCCGCCGCCGTGCGCCTCGAGGCGGTCCGCCGCGACTTCGTCGCCAACGTCGGCCACGAGCTCAAGACGCCGGTGGGCGCGCTCGCCGTGCTGGCCGAGGCCGTGCTGGACGCCGACGACCCCGACGAGGTCGCCCACTTCGCCACGCGGATCCTCAACGAGTCCCACCGCCTCGGCGCGCTGGTCACCGAGCTCATCGCGCTCTCGCGCCTGCAGGGTGCCGACAAGCTGCCCGAGCTCGTCACCGTCGACGTCGACGAGGTGCTGGCCGAGGCGCTCCAGCGGGTGCGGGTGCCGGCGGAGGCGGCGGCGAGCGCCGGGGGCGACGACGCCGGCGAGGACCCGCGCGGCCGCTTCCTGCTCGACGCGCCCAGCGGACTCGAGGTCGCCGGGGACCGCACGCTGCTGGTCACCGCGCTGGCCAACCTGCTCGAGAACGCCCTGGCCTACTCCCCGGACGGCTCGCCGGTGTCGGTGCGCCGGCGCCGCCAGGGCGACCGGATCGAGATCTCGGTGACCGACCGCGGCATCGGCATCGCCCCCGAGCACCAGCAGCGCGTCTTCGAGCGCTTCTTCCGGGTCGACCCCGCCCGCTCGCGCGCCACCGGCGGCACCGGCCTCGGGCTGGCGATCGTCAAGCACGTCGCCGCCAACCACGGCGGCGAGGTGCGGCTGTGGAGCCAGGTCGGGGTGGGGTCGACGTTCACCCTGCGGGTCCCGGCCGCGCCCGCCGACGCCGACCTCGACGACCTCGACACCGACCTGGCCCGTCCCGCGGCCCTCACCCCGGCGGGCTCCGCCCCGGACCCGTCCGCCCACGGAGGTACAGCGTGACCCGCGTGCTCATCGTCGAGGACGAGGAGTCCTTCGCCGACCCCCTGGCCTACCTGCTGCGCAAGGAGGGCTTCGAGACCGCGGTCGCCGGCACCGGCGCCGCCGCCCTCGACGACTTCGAGCGCCACGGCGCCGACATCGTCCTGCTCGACCTCATGCTGCCCGGCATGAGCGGCACCGACGTCTGCAAGGCGCTGCGGCAGCGCTCGTCGGTGCCGGTGATCATGGTCACCGCCCGGGACGCGGAGATCGACAAGGTGGTCGGGCTCGAGCTCGGCGCCGACGACTACGTCACCAAGCCCTACTCGGCCCGCGAGCTCATCGCGCGCGTCCGCGCCGTGCTGCGCCGCGGCGCCGACGGCGAGGGCGACGGCACCCCGTCCGCGGCCGGCGGCGAGCGGCAGGTCCTCGAGGCCGGGCCGATCCGGATGGACGTCGACCGGCACGTCGTCACCGTCGAGGCCGACGGGAGCAGCACCGAGGTGCCGCTGCCGCTCAAGGAGTTCGACCTCCTCGAGTACCTCATGCGCAACGTCGGCCGCGTCCTCACCCGCGCGCAGCTCATCGACCGCGTCTGGGGTGCCGACTACGTCGGCGACACCAAGACCCTCGACGTCCACGTCAAGCGGCTGCGGGCCAAGCTCGAGCCCGAGCCGTCGGCGCCGCGCCACCTCGTCACCGTGCGCGGGCTGGGTTACAAGCTCGACGCCTGATCCGGCAGCGCCGGGAGCACCGTTAGACTGCGCGTCGTGCGGCTCGGGGTCCTCGACGTCGGTTCCAACACCGTCCACCTGCTGGTGGTCGACGCCCAGCGCGGCGGCCACCCGACGCCGACGCACTCCACCAAGACGGCCCTGCGCCTCGCCGAGCACGTCCGCGACGGCCGGCTCGAGGACGCGGGCGCCGACGCGCTCGTGGCCGCGACGGCCGACGCCCGCCGCCAGGCCCTCGACCTCGGGTGCGAGGACCTCCTGGCGTTCGCGACGTCCGCGGTGCGCGACGCGTCGAACTCGCCGGCGGTGCTCGAGCGCGTCCGCGACGAGGCCGGGGTCGACCTGCAGGTGCTCTCGGGGCCCGACGAGGCGGCGCTGACGTTCCTCGCGGTGCGCCGCTGGCTGGGCTGGTCCGCGGGGCACCTCATGGTGCTCGACATCGGCGGCGGCTCGCTGGAGATGGCGGTCGGGCGCGACGAGGCCCCGGTGCACGCGATCTCCGTGCCGCTCGGCGCCGGCCGGCTCACGCGCGACTGGTTCACCACCGACCCGCCGCAGCGCCGCGAGACCAAGTCGCTCGGCGACTACGCCCACGAGGTGCTCGCCCCCGCGGCGAGCACCCTGCTGGGCGAGGGCCCGCCGGACCGCGCGGTCGTCACCTCGAAGACGTTCCGCTCGCTGGCCCGGCTCACCGGCGCGGCGCCGCGCAGCGCCGGCCCGCGGGTCCGGCGGCGGCTCACCGCGGCGGGGCTGCGCCAGGTCGTGGCGTTCATCTCGCGCATGAGCTCGACCGACCTCGCCGAGCTCGAGGGCGTCTCCGCCAGCCGCAGCCACCAGCTCGTCGCGGGCGCGATCGTGGCCCACGAGGCGATGACCGCGCTGGGCCTCGAGGAGGTCGAGGTGTGCCCCTGGGCACTGCGCGAGGGGATCATCCTCGGCCGTCTCGACCAGGTGCAGCCGACCGGTGGACTGGCGTCGGTCGACGGCCCCCTGGCGACTGGACGACCGACACTGCACCAGGCACGGTAGTGGCGTGAACAGGGACGACGGGCCCCGACCGGGCACCCAGCGCAGCGTGGCCGAGCTCCTGGCCGCGTACAGCGCGGAGTCCGCGCAGCCGCGCAGCCGTCGCTCCCCGGAGCCCGCGGCGGCCCCGGAGCCGGAGCCCCCGGCGTACGACGGCGGCCGGTCGGGCGGGTACGACACCGGCGGGTACGACACCGGGTACGACACGGGCTACGACGACGGGTACGACACCGGCGGGCCGCGCAGCTACGCCGATCCGGGCCCGCGCTCCGGGGGTTACGACACCGGCTACGACACCGGCGGGTACGACACGGGCTACGGCGACCGCGGGTACGACCGCTACGACGCGCGCGGCTACGACGGCCGGGGCTACGACGACCGGGGATACGGCTCCGCGTACGGACCCGGTCCGGACAGCGGCGGGTACTCCTGGAACGTGCCAGGCCCGCCGCCGGCCCCGCCGTCCCGGCCGGCCCCGCCGCCCCCGATGCCGATCCAGCAGCCCCCACCCCAGCAGGCCCCCCAGCAGCAGCCCCCGCCGATGACAGGCACCCAGGCCTACGGGGCGCCCCCGGTGCGGCCCGCCGGGCCCCCGCCGGGCGGCCCGCAGCCCACCCGCATCACCCCGATCCCGAACGGCGTGGGCGGGGGCCCCGGCGTCCCGGCCGCACCGGTCGGCGACGCCAACCCGGCGACCGCGGCGAGCCCGGCCGCCCGTCCCGCACCGCCGGCCCCACGCGACGACCGGGGTGGCCCGCCCACCGCGGCCTCGTCGCTCGCGCGCCCGGACCTCGACGAGGACGACGACCTCGACGACCTCGACGACCTCCACGAGGAGGACGTCGACGACGACCGGGACGACCGGGACGACGACCCCGACCGGGGCGACGCTCCCGCCGGCCTGGGCCGGGCGCCGCGACGCGCACCGGTGGACGACCTCGACGACGACGAGTACGACGACCCCGAGCCGCGCGGCGGGTCCGCCCGCGACTGGATCGTCATGATCGCCCAGCTCGTGGTCGGCGCCCTGCTCGGCGCGGTGCTGTGGACCGTCTTCTCCTACCTGTGGCAGGAGCAGCCCGTCGTCGCCCTCGTCCTCGCGGCCGTCGCCACCACCGGTCTCGTCTTCGGGGTGCGGGCCCTGCGCCGCTCCGACGACCTGCAGACGACCGTGCTCGCCGTGGTCGTCGGGCTGGTGGTCACGGTGTCCCCGGCCGCGATCGTGCTGCTGAGCCGCTGATCCGTGACGTCCCGCCCCGCCCCGCACGGGGGCCCGCCGGTCGCGATGTCCACGGCGTCGGTGTTCCCCGAGCCCATGGACTCGGCGTTCGAGGTGGCCGCCGAGCTCGGCTACGACGGCGTCGAGCTCATGGTGTGGACCGACCCGGACAGCCAGCACCTCGCCTCGGTGGCGCGGGCGTCGGAGCGCACCGGGATGCCGGTGCTGGCGGTGCACGCCCCCTGCCTGGCCATCACCCAGCGCGTCTGGACGCCGGACCCGGCCGAGCGCCTGCGCCGCAGCGCGGTCCTCGCCGCCAGCCTGGGCGCGCCGACGGTGGTGCTGCACCCGCCGTTCCGCTGGCAGCGTCGCTACGCCCTCGGGCTCGCCCGGCAGGTCGACGAGCTGGAGCGCGCCCACGGCGTGCGCATCGCGATGGAGAACATGTTCCCGCTGCGCCGCGGGCGGCTGCGGTGGTCGAGCTACACCCCCGGCCACGACCCCACACGGCCCGGCGCCCGTTGGTACACGCTCGACCTCTCCCACACCGCGACCGCGGGTGACGACGCCCTCGCCCTGCTCGACCGCATGGGCGAGCGGCTCGTGCACCTGCACCTCGCCGACGGCACCGGGCTCGAGCGCGACGAGCACCTCGTGCCCGGCCACGGCACGCAGCCGACGGCGGAGGTGTGCCGGCGGCTCGGGGCGTCGGGCTTCGCGGGCACGGTGGTCGTCGAGATCAGCACCCGGCGGGCGCGGTCGCGCAACGAGCGCCTCGACGCCCTCGCCGAGTCGCTGCTGTTCGCCCGCCTGCACCTGGGCACCGACCTGCCGCGCTCCCCGGTGCGCTAGCTGCGGGAGGATCGCCGCCGTGGGACAGACGGTGGCCGTCGTCGGCGGCGGGAAGATCGGTGAGGCGCTGCTGGGCGGGCTGGTGGCCGCCGGGCACGCGCCGGGCGACCTGCTCGTGGTCGAGCCCGTCGCGGCGCGGGCGGCCGAGCTGGGCGAGCGGTACGGCGTGGCCGCGGTGGACGCGCCCGAGGCCGCGCGGCGGGCGGACGTGCTGGTCGTGGCCGTGAAGCCCGGCCAGGTGCCCGACGCGCTGGGGCAGGTCCGCGACGTGCTCGCCGGGCGCGCGCCGGGACAGGACCGGCCGACGGTGGTGTCGCTCGCGGCGGGCGTCACCACGGCGACGCTCGAGTCCCGCCTGCCCGCGGACACCGCGGTGGTGCGCGTCATGCCGAACACCCCGATGCTCGTGGGCCGCGCGATGTGCGTGCTCTCGCCGGGCACCGCGGCCGGGGACGCCGAGCTCACCGTCACCGAGACGCTGCTCGCCGCCGTCGGCCGCACGGTGCGGGTGCCGGAGTCCCAGCAGGACCTCGCGACGGCGCTCTCGGGCTCCGGGCCCGCCTACGTCTTCCTGCTCGCCGAGGCGATGATCGACGCCGGTGTCGCGCTCGGCCTGCCGCGCCCGGTGGCCACCGAGCTCGTCACCACCACCGTCGAGGGCGCCGGCGGGCTGCTCACCACGCCCGGCAGCGACGGCCGCGAGGGCGCGGCGCCGCACCCGGGGCTGCTGCGCGAGGCCGTCACCTCGCCGGGCGGCACGACCGCGGCCGCGCTGGGGGTGCTGGAGTCGGACGGCCTGCGTGCCGCCCTGGCCCGCGCCGTGACCGCTGCGCGTGACCGTTCCGCCGCGCTCGGTCGCGGCGAGTAGCCACGCGGCGGGCGGGCGGATCGCGCCGTTCGTCGTGACGAGATCGTGTTCCGGCGTCCCGGCGTGGACGCTTGACGCGTCCGGGCGCTCGGTGACCGCACGGGCGGGTGGATTCGAACCAGACGTCACACGCGTCCCGCTACCCTCACCCGCACAGCACGGCGTGTCGGCCCGTCGGGAGGGGAAGCCCGGCGGCACGGCCTGTGCTCGAAAGGCGTGATTCCCATGCCCAACAACCCGACGGGCTCCGGGGCGCGGAGGACCGACGGCGACAACCTCGCGCGGGTGCAGTTCCTGACGGTGGCCGAGGTGGCCGCCGCCATGCGCGTGTCGAAGATGACCGTCTACCGCCTCGTCCACAACGGAGAGCTGCCCGCGGTCCGGGTCGGCCGCAGTTTCCGCGTCCCCGAGGACGCGGTGCACGAGTACCTGCGGGGCTCGTACTTCGACGCCGGCTAGTCCACGGCGCAGCGGGGGCGGCTCCGCTCCGCTGCGCCCTGCCTGCCGACCGGTCGCCCACACGGCGACCGGTACGGTGGTGTGTCTGCGACCGGACGGTCGCCACCCGTTGTTCCCCCGTGCAGCACGAGAGGTTCGCCCTATGGGTTCGGTCATCAAGAAGCGTCGCAAGCGGATGTCGAAGAAGAAGCACCGTAAGCTCCTGCGCAAGACCCGCGTGCAGCGTCGCAAGCTCGGTAAGTAGAGCCCGGAGCAGCAGACCGCAGCAGTCAGGGAGTGCCAGGCATGTCCGAGGCGCCGTCCGTCGTCCTCGTCACCGGGGTCAGCCGCTTCCTGGGCGGCCACCTCGCGGCGCGGCTGGCCGCCGACCCCTCGATCGAGCGGGTCCTCGGCGTCGACACCACGCCGCCGTCGCGGGAGATGCGGCGGCGGATGGGGCGCGCCGAGTTCGTGCGCGTCGACATCCGCAACCCCCTGATCGGCAAGGTCATCTCCACGGCGAAGGTCGACACGGTCGTCCACGCCTCCCTCTCGGGCAACCCCGGCGCGTCCGGCGGCCGCTCGATGATGATGGAGATGAACGTCATCGGGACGATGCAGCTGCTCGCGGCGTGCCAGCGGTCGGACACGGTGCGGCGGCTGGTGGTCAAGTCGACGTCGGCGGTGTACGGCGCGAGCCCGCGCGATCCCGCGACGTTCACCGAGACCACCGAGCCGAAGGCCATCCCGCCCGGCGGGTACGCCAAGGACGCGGTGGAGATCGAGGGCTACGTCCGCAGCTTCTCGCGCCGCCGGCCCGACATCCCGGTGACGACCCTGCGCTTCGTCAACCTCATCGGGCCGCGGATCGACACGTCGTTCGTGCGCTACTTCTCGCTGCCGGTGGTGCCCGTGGTGCTCGGGTACGACGCGCGGGTGCAGCTGCTGCACGAGGAGGACGCGGTCGCGGTGCTCGAGCGGGCGGCGGCCCAGGATCTGCCGGGCGTGTTCAACGTCGGCGCCGACGGGGTGCTCATGCTCTCCCAGGCGATCCGCCGCGCCGGGCGCGTCTCGCTGCCGATCCCGCAGCCGGCCGTGCCGCTGATCGGCCGGTTCACCCGGCGGGCCCGGCTGGTCGACTTCTCGCCCGAGCAGCTGCGCCTGCTCAACTTCGGCCGGGTGGTGGACACCACCAAGCTGCGCACGGAGTTCGGTTTCCAGCCACGCTGGACCACGGTGCAGGCCTTCGACGACTTCGTGGCCGGGCGCGGCCTGCGCCCGGTGATCGACCCGGCGACGTACGGGCGGGTGACGGACGCGGCGCTCACCGTGGCCCGCGCCCTGCCGTCCGGCGCGTGACGCCCCACCACCACAGCACGACAACACAGCACGACCCGTCCCGCCCCCAGCGTCCTCGAGAGGAGACGTCATGCCCGAGGCCCGGGTGATCCCCCTGCGCAGCGAGGACGGACGCCGGTCGCCGCGGCCCCGCCCGGCGCCGCGCCGGGCCAGCCGTCCGGGCGTGGGCTCGCTCGCGGAGCGCACGGCGGCGGCGCGCGGGTCCGGGACGGCCGGCGAGGACGTGGAGGGCCTGGTGGCCGACGGCGGGCAGGGCCCGGGCGCCGAGGTGGCCGCCCTCCCGGCGCGCGCCCCGTCGACGGAGCTCGAGGCGCGCGTGGCCGACGTCGGGGAGTTCCTGCAGCGCCGACTGACGGGCCGCTACGCGGTCGACGACTTCGGGTTCGACCGCGACCTCACCGAGCACGTGGTGATGCCACTGCTGCGCCCGCTCTACGAGAAGTGGTTCCGCGTCGAGACCATCGGCACCGAGAACGTGCCGCTCTCGGGCGGCGCGCTGCTGGTGGCCAACCACTCCGGCACCCTGCCCCTCGACGCCCTCATGACCACGGTGGCCGTGCACGACGACCTGCCGGTGCCGCGCTACCTGCGCATGCTCGCCGCCGACCTCGTGTTCGGGCTGCCCGGCGTCGGTGCCGCCGCGCGCAAGGCCGGGCACACCCTGGCCTGCAACGCCGACGCCGAGGCCCTGCTGGGCGCGGGCGAGCTGGTCGGCGTCTGGCCGGAGGGGTTCAAGGGCATCGGCAAGGACTTCGCCGACCGCTACAAGCTGCAGCGCTTCGGGCGCGGTGGCTTCGTCTCGGCCGCCCTGCGCTCGCGCGTCCCGATCATCCCGTGCTCGATCGTCGGGGCCGAGGAGACCTACCCCAAGATCGCGGACATCGGGCCGCTCGCGCGCCTGCTCGGCGTCCCGTACTTCCCGGTGACGCCCACCTGGCCGCTGCTCGGCCCGCTCGGTCTCGTGCCGCTGCCGTCGAAGTGGTACATCGAGTTCGGCGAGCCGATCCCCACCGACACCTACGAGGCCGGTGCCGCGGACGACCCGATGCTGGTGTTCAACCTGACCGACCAGGTGCGGGAGAACATCCAGCAGACGCTCTACCGCCTGCTCGCGGGCCGGCGGAACGCCTTCCTGGGCTGAGAAGCTAGCCGACCAGGCGCTCGGCCAGCCGCGAGGCGGTCGAGCGCCGGCGGTAGGCCGCGCCGGCGACGACGGCCCCGGCCACCGCGCCGGCACCGAGCACCGACGGCACGCCGATCTTGGCGGCCTTGCGCCCCGAGCGGAAGTCGCGGATCTCCCAGCCGCGCTCGCGGGCGAGCTGGCGCAGGTCGGAGTCCGGGTTGACGGCCACGGCCGTCCCGACGACCGAGAGCATCGGCACGTCGTTGACCGAGTCGGAGTAGGCGGCGCAGCGCCGCAGGTCGAGCCCCTCGCGGGCGGCGAGCGCCCGCACCGCGTGTGCCTTGGCCGGGCCGTGCAGCAGCTCGCCGACCAGTCGCCCGGTGTAGACGCCGTCGCGGCTCTCGGCCACGGTGCCCAGAGCGCCGGTGAGCCCCAGGCGGCGGGCGATGATGCGCGCGAGCTCCAGCGGCGTGGCGGTGACCAGCCAGACCCGCTGCCCGGCGTCGAGGTGCATCTGCGCGAGCGCGCGCGTGCCCTCCCAGATCCGGTCGGCCATGAGCTCGTCGTAGATTTCCTCGCCCAGCTCGACCAGCTCGGCGACCGACTGGCCGGCCACGAACGACAGCGCCTGCTCGCGGTGGGCGCGGACGTCGTCGGGCGAGCCCTCGCCGCCGAGGCGGAACTTGAGCTGCTGCCAGACGAAGCCGCGCAGGTCTGAGCCCGAGAAGAAGTTGCGCGCCGCGAGCCCGCGGGCGAAGTGGAAGATCGACGCGCCCATCATCATGGTGTTGTCGACGTCGAAGAACGCGGCGGCCGTCAGGTCCGGCGGCACGCGCGACGACGGCGGGGACTCGCGGACGTCCGGGGCGACGGCCGCGGCGGCCGCCGCCGCGGGCGCGCCGCCCGCCGGCTGGCCGTCGAGCGCGCCGTCCGGGGCGCCCTCGTGCTCCGCCGTGCCCGCACTGTCCGGAACGGTCTCGAGCAGCTCGGACGCGGTGGGCATGCCCAGGGCGGGGTCGCGCAGCGCGGCCTCGGCGGACGCCTCGCCCGCACGTCGCGCCGCGTCGCGCTCCGCCTGCATCCGGCGCTCGCGCCGTCGTCCCACCGCCGGGCCTCCCGTCGCGTCCGTCCTTCTCGAGGTCACCCGGCGGGGCGGACGGGGACCCCTCCGGCGGTGCTCGTCCACCCTAGACGCGACCCCCGACCGGGCGCGGCGCCGCGGGCGGTCGGAGCCCGCCGGCCGGACGGGTGTCGGGTCAGCCGCCGAGGCTGAGGCCGGGCAGGCCCGGCAGCAGCGGCGGCAGGTCGACCTGCGGCAGCAGCGGCACCGGCAGCGGCACGTTCACCGGGGCGGGCGTCGAGGTCCGCTCCTCGCGGGAGCTGCTGGACGAGTCGCTCGCGTCGGTGTCCCGGCTGCGGCTCGACGACTCCTCGGTGCTGGTCCGGGTCGTCGTCGTGGTGGTCGTCGTGGTGGTGCTCGTCGACGTCTGCGTGCCGGCGGTCAGGGTGCTGTCGGTGTCGGCCGACGAGCGCCCGGAGTCGCCGGCGCAGCCGGTGGAGGGCAGCGGGCCGAGGTCGTCGGAGGCGCTGCCGGTCGCGCAGGGCCGCGGCCCGCCGTAGGCCCCGGCGCGGCGGTCGAGGCGCTGCAGCATCTCCTGCGAGCTCGCGGCGGCAGCGCGCCCGTCGCCGTCGAGCGACGGACTCAGGGTGTCGAGGCGGGCCGACTGCGCCCGCGCCCACTCCTGCAGCTGTGCGGGCGAGGGCCCGGACGGCTGGGCGGACAGCGGGAGGATCAGCCGCGAACCGGTGCGGGCCTGCTCGTCGAACGAGCGCAGGTTCTCCAGCACGAGGGCGGCCTGGTCCGGGCCCAGCCCGGCCGCGACCGGCCCGGGGCCGGCGGCCGTGGTGCCCTGGCGGCCGATGAGGTCGGAGACCTCCTCCAGGCGGGTGGAGGCGAACTCGAGGTGCTTGAGGCCCTTGGCCTCCTGGCCGCTGGTGAGCCCGATCTCGGCGCTCTCCGAGGCCCGCTTGATGCCGTAGAGCATCTCGCCGGGCAGGGCGCCGCGGCTGAGCAGCACGGTGAGGGCGCCGAGCAGCAGGATCGCGCAGGCACCGGTGACCATCGAGCGCGTGAGCCGCCGGGCGGACCGCCGCGACGCGGCGCGCCCGGCCGGGCGGCCGGCGGCGGGACGGGTACCAGGCGCGCCGTGTCCTGCGCCGGCCCGGCCGGCCCCCCGACCGCCGGCCGGACCGGTGTCCGGGGTGCGGAGGACGCGCGTGCCGAGCGTCCGGCCCGTCGTGCCCTCCTGCTGGGGCGCGCCGATGCCCGCCATCACCGCGGCGCGCATGCGGGCGCTCGCCTCGGGGTCGGGCCCCGGGGTGGCGCGGCCGGCGGCGCGCAGGGCGGCGGCGATGTCGAGGTCGCGGGCCAGCTCGTCGTCGCCGCGACCACGATCGGGTCGAGGAGGCCGCCCCGTGGCGTCCCGCTCGTCCCAGACGCGAGCGAAGCGCTCGTCGTCCTCGTCGTGCCCGCTCGACATGCCGCCCGTCCTCATCGTCCGCGCGTCACCGTGCGTGCGCGCCGTACTCGTCGCTGGGCAAAACGACCGGACGGGCGACCGGTTACGACGATGCGGTGTGCGGTTCGAACCACACGGATGTGACTCACCGCAGCCCCTCGGGCAACAGTTGAGCGAGGCGGCGCACGGCCCGGTGCTGCAGGGCCTTCACGGCGCCCTCGTTGCGGCCCATGATCTCCGCGGTCTCGGCGACGGAGAGGCCCTGGAGGAAGCGCAGCGCGATGCACTCCTGCTGGTCGTCGCCCAGCTTGGCGACGCAGCGCAGGAGCTCGGCGTGGGTCGCGCCGGCGATGACCTCGGCCTCCGGGCTGGGCCGGATGCTGCTCGGCGCGACGTCCGAGACCTCCGCCGTCGAGCTCTCCAGGCGGTAGCGGCTCGACTTGACGTGGTCGAGCACGAGGTTGCGGGCGATGGTGACGAACCACGCACCGATGTCGCGGCCCTGGTAGCTCACCGACGTGATCCGGCGGAAGGCGCGGACGAACGTCTCCTGGGTGAGGTCCTCGGCGGCGGGGCGGTCGCCGAGGCGGAAGAGCACGAAGCGGAAGACCGTGTCGTGGTAGCGGTCGAAGAGCTGCCCGAACGCGTGGGTGTCGCCGTCCTGCGCGGCGCGCACCAGCGCCCAGCCCTCGGCGGTGGCGCCGTCGTCGGGGAGCAGGTCGTCCGGCAGGTCGTCGGCGATCTCCTCCTGCTCGAGCGCGGGCGCGACCTCACCGGTGTGTGACGCCGTCGGGTCCCCCGGCGGCTGCAGCGGGACGGCCGCGGTCGGGGCGGCCGCCCCGTCCGGCAGAGGCTCGCCCGGCGGGGCGGGGGGCGGCTCCGGGGGCGCGGGCGGCAGCGGTCCGGTGCCGTCGCGCGGGGCCGGCGGCCCGGCGTCGGGCACCGGGGTGCCGTACGGGGGCGTGGGGCGCCCGGCGACCCGGCGCCGTGGGCGCCGCGGCCGCTAAGTCGGAGGCCAAGCGGTCTTAGGAAGACAAATCAGGATTCCAACTCCTTGG
>NZ_BAABHO010000089.1:0-13693 GCF_039542135.1 Actinomycetospora chlora | reverse complement strand
CTCGCGGGCGCGGGCGGCGGCCGCCTCGACGTCCCCGGCGGCGCGGAGGTTGACGACCGCGGTGGCGTCGGCGAGGGCGTGGTGGGCGAGCGCACCGTGGTCGCCGGGCCGGCGGGCCTCGAGGACGTCGAGCACCCGGGCGTGCGCGCGCCCCCGGCGCAGGGCCGGGACGTCGGCGTGCAGGACCTCGCGGACGAGGTCGTGGTCGAAGCGCACGGTGTCCGGGCCGGTCTCGACGACGAGACCCGCGGCCGCGGCCGACTCCAGCGCGTCGAGGACGCGGTCCAGCTCGCCCGCCTCGAGCTCGACGAGCACGCCGACGTCGACGTCGCGACCCAGGACGGCGGCCTGCCGCAGCACCGCGCCGGTGGCGGCGGGCAGCGCCGCGACCCGGCGGCGCAGGACGTCGCGGACGCCGGCGGGCACGGTGTGCTCGGGGTCGCCGCCCGCGGCCCACCAGCGCGCGAGCTCGCGGACGAACAGCGGGTTGCCGCCGGTGCGGTCCTCCAGGCGCGGGGTGGCGCCGGCGTCGAGCTCGGCGAGCCCGCCGTGGCGCGCGACGAGCGCGGCGCACGCGGCCGGGTCGAGGCCGGCCAGCTCGAGGCGCTCGCCGGTGACGCCGACGAGCGCGGCGATCGCGGCGTCGAGGTCCTCGTCGGACTCGACCGGCCGGTAGGCCCCGACGACGAGCACCCGCCGCACCGCCTCGCCGGCCACGGCCCGCAGCAGGCGGGCGGTGGCGTCGTCGCCGCGGTGCAGGTCGTCGAGCACGACGAGCACGGGACGCTCGCGGGTCGCGTCGCGCAGGGCGGCGACGAGCGCGCGCCCGGTGTGGAAGGTGTCCGGGGACGTCTCCGTGCCGAGCGCGGCGCCGACCTCGGTCCACGCCCAGGCGGGCGGGGCGCCGTCGACCTCGGGGCAGCGGCCGCGCACGGTGCGCCAGCCGTCGGCGGCGAGCTCGTCCGCGAGGGCGTCGAGCAGCGTCGACTTGCCGGCGCCGGGCTCGCCGGCGACCAGGGCCAGCTCGCCGGGGCTGCCGCCGGCACGCTCCGCGGCGGCGCGCAGGCGCGCGAGCTCGGTGTCGCGACCGAGGAGGTCGTGGCGGGGCCTGCTCACGGGCGTGGCCGGTTCCGGGTCCAGCTCCGGATCCTGCGCGAGCAGCGCGGTCTCGAGGCGGCGCAGGGCGGGCGAGGGGTCGAGGCCGAGGTCGTCGGCGAGCCGGCGGCGGGTCGCCGCGAGCAGCGCCAGCGCGTCGGCCTGCCGTCCCTCGCGGTAGCGGGCGCGGGCCAGCAGCAGCACGGCCTCCTCGTCGAGCGGGGCGTCCGCGACGCGCGCGACGAGCCGCCGGGCGGCCCTGGCGGGGTCGCCGGTGGCGAGCTCCGCGGCGGCCAGGCGGCGGGTCAGGTCGGCGCGCAGGGCCTCGAGGTGGGTGACGGTGGGCGCGGCCCAGGCCTCGTCGGCGAACTCGCCGAGCACCGGGCCCTGCCACGCCGCCAGGGCGCGGGCGAGCAGGTCGCGCGCGGTCGCGGGGTCGTCGGTGTCCGCGGCGCGGGCCGCGAGGGCGGCGACGGCGGCGGTGTCCAGGCCCTCGCCGGCCCGCAGCGCGTAGCCCGGCGGCTCGCTGACCAGCACCGTCGCCGCCGCGCGCGGGGCCCGGTCGGGCTCGAGCAGCCGGCGCAGGTGAGAGACGTGGGCCTGCAGCGCGGCCAGGGCGCGGGGCGGCGGCTCGCCGCGCCAGAGGTCGTCGACGAGCCGGTCGGTGGACACCGTCGCGCCCGCCTCGACGGCGAGGCGGGCGAGCACGGCGCGGCGCAGCGGGCCCCCGAGGTCGACCTCCGCGCCGTCGACCAGGACGCGGACGGGCCCGAGGACCCGCACCTCGACCCGTGGCACGCCTTGATCCTAAGCACTTGCCGTGACGCCAAGTCGTTCGCAAGAGCGCCGCCACAGACTCACGCTGCGCCATCTCGAGAACCACGAACGGAGCAGCCATCATGACCACCGCCGTCCCCACCCGCCAGAACGACCTCCTCGGCATCACCCTCGGTCACCGCGCGATGTGCGCCGACACGCGTCGCCTGGCCGACCTGGCCGCGGGGATCGTCACGGGCGACGAGCGCGTGGACCGGGCCCGCGGCGTCGCCCTCGCCCGCTGGATCGGCCGGGTCGCCGACGAGATCCACCACCACCACGAGGCCGAGGACGACGTGCTCTGGCCGGTCCTCGAGCGCTGGGCCGGCGACCGCGTCGACCTCGCGGCCCTGACCGACGACCACGCCGCCCTGGACCCGCTGCTCGCGGAGGTGCGCGCGGCGGCGGAGGCCGTGGCGCTGCTGCCGGCCGACGACGTCCCGGGCCACCCGGCCGCGGTCACCCTCGCCCGCCGCCTCGGAACCCTGGCCGACCTGCTCGCCGAGCACATCGCCGAGGAGGAGCGCGACCTCTTCCCGATCATCCTGGCCCACGTCCCGCAGTCCGAGTGGCACGCCGTCGAGGCGGCCGTGCGCGACCGCGGCGGCGACATGCCCTTCGTGCTGCCGCGGGTCGCCGCCGCCGCGACCCCGGAGCAGCTGGCCGACCTGCGCCGCGCGGCCGGCCCGGTGCTCATGGTGCTGCTCCCGGTCACCCGCTGGCGCCTGCGCCGGGCGGAGAAGCTGGTCTTCGGGGGTGGCTCCGCCTTGTGAGCAGAAATCAGTGCTCCGGCACGCTCTTCTGCTCACCTGCCGAAGGCACCTCACCGGTGGGCGTCGACGGCCCAGAGCGGCGACACCGGGCCGACGCCGGCGCCGAGGGGGTAGGACTCGGCGACGGCGCGGCGGATGTAGCGCTCGGCCGACGCCACCGCGTCGGGCATCGCCAGGCCCCGGGCCAGCGCGGCGCAGGTCGCGCTCGCCAGGGCGTCACCGGCGCCGTGGACGTTCGGGGTGTCGATGCGGGGCCCACCGAACTCGGTGAACTCCTCGCCGTCGAAGAGCAGGTCGACCACCTCGGGCGAGCCGCGCAGGTGCCCGCCCTTGACCAGCACGTACTGCGGGCCCATCGCGTGCAGGGCCTTCGCGGCCTCACGCGCGGTGCCGGCGTCGGTGACGGTGACGCCGGCGAGCAGGCGGACCTCGTCGAGGTTCGGCGTCGCCAGCGCCGCGCGGGGGAACAGCCGCGTGCGGATCGCCTCCATGGCGTCCTCGGCGAGCAGCGGGTCGCCGGCCATCGACGCCGCGACGGGGTCGACGACGAACGGGACGAGCTCGGGACCCCGCCCGATCCCCACCTCGTCGACGACGTCCGCGACCGCGTCGATGATCTCCCGGGACGCCAGCATCCCGGTCTTGGCCGCGCCCACCCCGATGTCGGTGACCACGGCCCGGACCTGCGCGGCGACCGTGCCGGCCGGCACGAGGTGGACCCCGGAGACGCCCAGCGAGTTCTGCACGGTCACCGCCGTCACCGCGACGCAGCCGTGCACCCCGCAGGCCGTCATCGCGCGCAGGTCGGCCTCCAGCCCGGCGGCCCCGCCGGAGTCGGAGCCGGCGATCGTCAGCGCGCGCGGTGGGGTCTCGGCCATCGCGACATCATCGCTGCCGCTCCCAGTCCGCCACCGACCACAGGGCCGAGACGGGGCCGTGGCCGGCGCCGAGCGGGTAGGCGTGGTCGACGGCGCGGGTGATGTACGCCTTGCCCAGCGCGACCGCGTCGGGCAGGGCCATGCCGCGCGCGAGCCCGGCCGTGACCGCCGACGCCAGGGAGTCGCCGCCGCCGTGGCTGTGCTTGGTCTCCCGGCGCGGCGACGAGAACACGTGCTCGCTCCCGTCGGCGGTGAGCAGCAGGTCGACGACCTCGGGCGAGCCCTCGAGGTGCCCGCCCTTGACCAGCGCCGCGCCCGCCCCCAGCCCCACCAGCAAGCGAGCGGCCTCGCGGGCGCCGTCGGTGTCGGTGACGTCGACGCCCACGAGCAGGCGGACCTCGTCGAGGTTGGGCGTCACGAGCGTCGCGCGCGGGATCAGCTCGTCCCGCAGCGTGCCCAGGGCGTCGTCGGCCAGCAGCGGGTGGCCGTGCATCGACGCCGCGACGGGGTCGACGACGAACGGCACGCGCGTGCCCAGCCCCACCTCGTCGGCGGCGGCCACGACCGCGCGGATGATCTCGGTCGAGGCGAGCATGCCGGTCTTCGCCGCGTCGATGCCCATGTCGCCCGCGACGGTGCGGATCTGGTCGGCCACCACGTCGGGCGGGATCGCGTGGAACCCCGAGACGCCGACCGAGTTCTGCACGGTCACCGCCGCGACGGCCACGGCGCCGTGCACCCCGCAGGCAGTGAACGCCCGCACGTCGGCGGTGATGCCGGCGCCGCCGCCGGAGTCGGTGCCGGCGATGGCCAGGGCGACCGGCGGGCTGGCTGCGTCCACGGTGGCCTCCACGAGCGGGCGGGTGCCCGGCGACCGCCGGACGCTAACGACGCGCGGCGGCGGCCAGCAACCCGCGCTCGGCCTCCACCTGGGCCCGCCACGGCCCCGTGTCCCCGACGACGTCCGCCGCCCGCGCCAGGTGCGCCGCGACGGCGTCGTCGGGGTGGCCGAGCACGCCGGCCAGGCGCGCGAGCACGAGGTCGATCGGGGCGAAGGCCAGGATGCCGGTGACCGACATGCCCCACCGCCCGGCCGACGGCGCGAGCGCGGCGTAAGCCTCGCCGGCCCGCTCCCGGTCGGCCAGCCGCGCCGCGACCAGGCCCTGCACGGTGAGCAGCCCGCCCCAGCTCCAGTCGCGCGGCACGGGGAGGCGCTGCGCCCACACCGCCCGCGCCTCGTCCTCGCGGCCGCCGTCGAGCAGCGCGAGGGCCAGCAGGTCGTGCACGTAGTGCGGGAACGCGGCGTCGATCTCCCGCAGCGCCCCCAGCAGCGGCGACGTGTCCCCGCGCGCCATCGCGAGCGTGAACCGGGCGACCTGCACGAGCACCACCGCGTGCGGCACCCCCGCCGCCGCGAGGCGCCGGCCCTCCTCGGCGTAGGTGTGCTCGGCCGCGTCGGTGCGCCCGGCGGTCAGCGCGAGCATCGCGTCGTGGAGGCCGACGAAGGCCAGGGTCATCTCCAGCTGCCCGTCGGTGGCCGCGGCGAGCGCGGCGTCGGCCTGGCGGCGGGCCTCGGCCAGGTCGTCGCGCACGACGGCGGCGCAGAACAGCAGGTGGTGGGCCTCGGCGCGCTGGTCGGCGTGGCCGCCGTCGCGGGCGACGGCGAGCATCTCGCGGCCCACCGGCTCGATGGTGTCCCACCACTCGGGCTGGGAGTTGACGAGGAACGCCGTGTTGAGCGCGCTGCACCGCAGCCGCGTGTGGCCCAGCGCGCGGGCCCGCTCGAGGGCCTCGGCGGCGACGGCGGCGGCCCGCTCGGGCTGGAGGAACTCGACCTCGCGGGCCAGGGCGAGCAGGAGCCGCACGCGGGTCTCGTCGTCGGCGCGCCAGCCGTCCGGCCGGGCGGGGTCGAGCAGCTCGTCGAGCAGCGGCGCCATCCGCCCGCCGGTGCCGCGGACGGGCCACGGCATCGGGGCGTCGAGGCTGGTCAGGGCCCGGGCGACGAGCCCGGGGTCGCCGACGGCGCGGGCCGCGGCGACGGCGGTCGCCCGCTCGGCGTGGGCGGTCTCGCCGGCCCCGGACGCGGCCAGCGCGGCCACGAGGGCGCACCGCAGGACCACGACGTCGGCGCCCCCGGTGCCGCCGAGCGCGGCCAGCCCGCCGCGGCACAGCGCCACCGCCGCCCGGAACGCGCCGCGGGCCATCGTCGCGGCGGCGGCCGCGGTGACGTGGGCCAGCACCCGGTCGGGCGCGCCTACGTCACCCGCGGCGAGGGCGTGGCGCGCGAGCTCGGCGGGCCCGGCGCCGTGGCGCTCGAGGACCTCGAGGATGCGGGCGTGGCGCCGGGCCCGGCGCAGCCGCGGGACCTCGTCGGCGACGACCTCCCGCCACAGGTCGTGGGTGAAGCGCACCGACCGCGCGCCGTCGGCCTCGACGAGCACGCCCGCCGCGACGGCCGACTCGAGCCCGTCGAGGACCTCGTCCTCCGCGTCGTCCCCGACCGCGTCGGCACCGCCCCCGGCGGCGTGCACGGCCACGACGACGTCGACGTCCGCCGCCCGCCCGAGCAGGGCGACGTGCGCGAGCACCGCGCGCGAGCGTCCGGGCAGGTCGCGCAGCCGGCGGCGCAGCACGTCGCGCACCCCGGCCGGGACCGCGCGCCCCTCGCCGGGGGAGCCCGCCGCGAGACGGGCGACCTCGCGGACGAACAGCGGGTTGCCGCCGGTGCGGTCGGCGACGGCCGCGGCGGCCGCCGCGTCGGTGCGCAGCCCGTGCCGAGCCAGCAGCGCCCCGACCGCGTCGGCGTCGAGGCCGCCGAGCGCCAGCCGGTCGGCGACGACCGTCGCCAGCGCCGCCCACGTGGCCTCCAGCGCCGCGACGTCCTCCTCCGGCCGGTGGGTGGCGACGACGAGCAGCCGCGACCCCGCGCCCGTCGCCACCATGCGCAGCAGGCGCAGGGTCTCGTCGTCGGCGCGGTGGAGGTCGTCGAGGGTGACGAGCACGGGTGCGGCGCCGTCGAGGGCGTCGAGGACCGCGCGGCCGCGGGCGAACGGGGTGTCGGGCTCGTCGCCGGTGCCGGTCAGCTCCCGCAGGACCTCGGTCCACGCCCAGGCCGGGGGCGCGCCGTCGACCTCGGGGCAGCGTCCGCGGCTGACGGTCCAGCCGTCCCCGGCGCGCCGCGCGGCCAGGGCGTCGACCAGCGTCGTCTTGCCCGATCCGGCCTCCCCGGCGACGAGGACCAGCTCCACCGCCCCCGCCGCCACGCGCGCCGACGCGGCGTCGAGGCGGGCGAGCTCGGCGTCGCGGCCGAGGGGGACCTCGACCGCCGGCGCGGCCTCGCGGCGCGCCGGGGGCAGCGGCGGCGGGGACGCCAGGACCGCGGCCTCGAGCCGGCCCAGGGCGGGCCCGGGGTCGAGGCCGAGCTCGTCGCGCAGGCGGGCGCGGGTGCCGCGCAGCAGGTCGAGGGCCTCGGCGGTGCGCCCGCCGCGGTGCAGGGCGGTGGCCAGCAGGCGGACGCCCTCCTCGCGCAGCGGGTGCGCGCGGACGTGCCCCTCGAGGGCCGGGACGACGTCGAGGTGCCCGCCCAGCTCGAGCTCGGCGGCGGCGAGGCGCTCCCGGGCCGTCAGGTGCAGCTCGTCGAGCCGCGCGGCCTCGGCCCGGGCCCAGTGCAGGTGGAGGAACTCCGCGTAGGCCGGGCCGCGGAACAGGGCCAGCGCCTCGCGCAGGGTGGCCGCGGCCGCCGCCGGCGGCTCCTCGCGGGCGCGGTCCACGAGGGCCGTCGCGCGGGCGGCGTCGAGGGCCGCCGGCCCGTCGAGGCGCAGGGCGTAGCCGGGCGGGGCGGAGACGAGGACGCGGGCGGGGGTGCGCGGGGCCCGGCCCGGCTCGAGGGCCCGGCGCAGGTGGGAGACGTGGGCCTGCAGGACCCCGAGGGCGCCGCGGGTGGGCTCGCCCTCGGCGAGGTCCTCGAGCAGCCGGTCGGTGGGGACGACCTGGCCCGCGGCCAGCGCGAGCCGAGCCAGCACCGCGCGGCGTGCCGGCCCGCCGAGGTCCGCCGGCGCCCCGTCGACCGTCGCGCGCAGCGGGCCCAGCACACCGATCGCGACCGGCGGTCGGCCCTCCTCCACGTGATCCAGGGTAGGTGCCTCCGTCCGCCGGGGCAGGGCGGTCAGTGTCCGGTCAGTGCTCGGTCAGCTCCGACGGCACCGCGAGCACGTCCACCATCGCGTGGCCGCGCAGCACCGTCACCGGCATCGTGCGCCCGATCGACGTCGCGAACAGCCGTCGCTGCAGGCCCTGGGCATCGCTGACCGGCTCGCGGTCGGCGGAGACCACGAGGTCGCCGGCGTGCAGCCCGGCCCGCGCCGCGGGGCTGCCGGGCACGACCTCGGCCACCCGCAGCCCCTTCGGCCGGCCCAGGCGGTCGGCGACGTCCGCGGGCAGCGGGGCCGGGGCGCCGATGAGGCCCAGGTAGCCGCGCCGCACGCGCCCCTCGGCGCGCAGGGTGTCCAGGATGCGGCGGGTGGTCGCCGTGATCGGGACGGCGAGCCCGAGGCCGACGCCGGCGACCGCGGTGTTGATCCCCACGACCCGGCCGGAGGCGTCGACCAGGGCGCCGCCGGAGTTGCCGGGGTTGAGCGCCGCGTCGGTCTGGATGACGTCCTCGACGACGCGGCTGGCCGTGCCGCTGCGCACCGGCAGCGCCCGGCCCAGGCCGCTGACGACCCCGGCCGTCACCGAGCCGGCCAGGCCCAGCGGGTTGCCGACCGCCACCACCAGCTGCCCGACCACCAGCCGCCCGGCGTCGCCCAGCTCCAGCGGGGGCGGGGTGGGGTCGGGCGTCACGAGGACGGCGAGGTCGGAGAGCGGGTCGGTGCCGCGCACCGTCACCCGCCCCTCGGTGCCGTCGGCGTAGGCCACGGACCCGTCGCGGTTCCCGCCGACCACGTGCGCGTTGGTGACGAGCACCCCGTGGTCGACGACCACCGCCGACCCGCTGCCCCGCCCCGCCCGCACCGCGGCGACCGACGGACCCACGTCCGCCGCGACCGTGCTGACGGTGCGGGAGTAGGCGTCGAGCTCGTCCATGCCTCCTGCTTACACCGTTGCAGCGGCAGCGTGCGGCCCGTCCGCTGTCGGCGGAACGGGCGTGCGGGACCTTTCCGGGCGCGTGCGTCGTCGAACGACCGTCAGCCCCGGCGAGAGGACCCCGTGATGGACGAGTACACGCCGATCGACGACGACGGCGACGGGGTGGTCGAGACCCACCACGGCGACCGCGACGACGACGGCGTCGTCGACGTCATCTGGCTGGACCGGGACCTCGACGGCAGCGTGGACGCGGTCGTCGCCGACGAGGACGGCAACGGCGTGTTCGAGACGGCGGGACTCGACGAGGACCGGGACGGCTACCTCGAGACGGCCGCCGTCGACGCCGACCAGGACGGCGTGTTCGAGCGGGGCGGTGTCGACGCGGACCGCGACGGCGTCCCGGACCCGGTGCGGGGGACCGGGGGGACCGGCGGGACCGGCGGGACCGGCGGGACCGACGCGGGCGCCACCGACCGCATCCTCGACGCCGGCGGCGTCGACGCGGCTGCGCTGGTGGGCACCCTCCAGCCGGCCGGGGTGGACGTCCGGTACGACACCCGGGCGAACGCGACCGTCTACACCTCCGACGACGGCAGCCGGCACGACACCCAGCGGGAGGCGGCCGACGACAGTCGTCGTGGCGGCCGCCGGGCGCCCTGAGGCCCGTGCCGCCGGTCGCTCAGTAGCCGAACGGGTCGGGGTCGACGCCCGGCATCCACGCGTGGCCCGGCTCGCCCCAGCCGTGGTCGCGGACGGCGCGGCGGGCCGCGCGCTTGTTCCGGCCCACGAGGCGGTCGAGGTAGAGGTGGCCGTCGAGGTGGTCGGTCTCGTGCTGCAGGCAGCGGGCGAGGTAGCCGGTGCCGGTGACGACGACCTCGGTCCCGTCGACGTCGGTGCCGCGCACCTCGGCGTGCTCGGCGCGACCGGTCGGGAACGACTCGCCGGGCACCGAGAGGCAGCCCTCGTGGTCGTCGTCGGGGTCGGGCATCGTCTGCGGCGCCGGATCGGCGGTGAGCACGGGGTTGACCACCACCCCGCGGCGGCGCTCGCCGCCCTGCTCCGGGTCCGGGCAGTCGAACACGAAGACGCGCCGGTCGTCGCCGATCTGGTTGGCGGCCAGGCCGACGCCGTTGGCGGCGTCCATGGTCTCGAAGAGGTCGTCGACGAGCGTGCGCAGCGCGTCGGACCCGATCTCCTCGGGCGTGACCGGGCGGGTGGGCCGGTGCAGCACGGGCTCCCCGACGATGAGGATGGGCCTGACGGTCACGCGCGCACCGTAGTGCCCGCCCGCCACCCGGACGCGACGCCTCGAGCCACCGCGCTGTCGGGGTGCCGTGCTGTAATGGAGGGGCCCGAATGACAGATGTGTCATTCGGTCGGCGGGACCCCCTGGTGGGCAGCGTGGCAGGAGGCGAGGAGCGTGGCGGACGCCGTTCGGGTGCAGCCCCCGCAGGACGAGCCGGCGGACGGGCTCGACCGGCGCGATCGCGAGATCCTGGCGTTCGAGCGCCAGTGGTGGAAGTACGCGGGTGCCAAGGAGCAGGCGATCCGCGAGCTGTTCGACATGTCGGCCACCCGCTACTACCAGGTGCTCAACGCCCTGGTCGACCGGCCGGAGGCCCTCGCCGCCGACCCGATGCTCGTGAAACGCCTGAGGCGCCTGAGGCAGAGCCGGCAGCGGGCCCGTGCGGCGCGTCGCCTCGGAGTGGAGCCTCGTTAGTGGTCTCCTGACCCACGAGGCGACATCCGTCGCATCGCGGGAAGCGGGCGACGGCCCGCTGAGGGGAGCAGGACATGACTGGGCCCGGGTCCGCCGACGCCTCACGCATGCGCATCGCGGGCATCGTCCTGCTCGCCGTCGCGGGCGTCGCCGCCGTGGTCGGCCTGCTGGCCCTCGGTGGTGAGAGTTCGTCCAGCCCCACCGCCGCGCCCGCGAGCCCGACCGCCCAGCCCCTGCCGGGCGCGGTCAGCTCGCCGGCCCCCGCGCCGCCGAACCAGGCCGCGGCGCCGCCGGTCGGCGTGCCGCCGGGCGGCCCGGCCGTGCCCCCCGGCGGTGGTCTCGCGCCGGGCGGGACGGGTCCGGCCCCGGCCGGCGGCCCCGCCGTCGGGGCCCCGATCGTCCCCGGCGGGGGAGCGGGTGGCGGGGGAGCCGGCGGGGGTGCCTCCGGTGGCGGCTCCGGTGGCGGCGGTGGCGCCGGCGTGAACCAGGCCGTCGAGGTGCGGGTGTTCAACAACTCGACCATCCAGGGCCTCGCCGACCGCGCCGCCGGCCAGATGCGCGACCGCGGCTGGAACGTCGTCGAGGTCGGCAACTACCCCAGCGGCGTCATCCCCGAGAGCACCGTCTACTACCGCCCGGGCACCGGCGAGGAGGGCGCGGCCGACGCCATCGCCGGCCAGTTCGGCCTGCGCTCGATGCCGCGCTTCGACGGCATCCAGGGCGCCTCGCCGGGCGTGATCGTCATCGCGACGAACAACTGGGGCGCGAACCAGGGCTGACCGCCCTGCTCCAGCCCTAGCCCTGCTCGGCGTACGCCTCGAGCTCGGCCAGCTGGCGCGGGTCCAGCGACGGGCGGACGGCGTCGCGGGCGGTGGCGAGGTCGCTCGCGGACACCTCGGTCGACTCCAGCGACGCCCGCATCGCGGTGAGCGCCGCCTCCCGGACGAGCGCGGCGCAGTCGGCGGCCGAGTAGCGATCGAGGTCCTGGGCCAGGGCGTCGAGGTCGACGTCGTCGGCCAGGGGCGTGTCGCGGGCCGCGGCGCGCAGGATGTCCGCCCGCGCGGCGGCGTCGGGCGGCGGCACGTAGACGCGCCGCTCGAGGCGGCCGGGCCGCAGCAGGGCGGGGTCGATGAGCTCGGGACGGTTGGTCGCCCCCAGCACGACGACGTCGCGCAGCGGCTCCGCCCCGTCGAGCTCGGTGAGCAGCGCAGCGACGACGCGGTCGGCCACGCCGGCGTCGGTCGACCCGCCGCGCCGCGGCGCGAGGGCGTCGATCTCGTCGAGGAACACCAGCGCCGGCGCCGCCGCGGCCGCCCGCCGGAACAGCGCCCGGACCGCGCGCTCGGACTCGCCGACGTACTTGTCGAGCACCTCTGCGCCCTTGACCACGAAGACGTTCAGCGCGCCCGTGCCGGCCAGGGCCCGCACGAGGAACGTCTTGCCGCACCCCGGCGGCCCGTAGAGCAG
This sequence comes from Actinomycetospora chlora, assembly GCF_039542135.1. Classification (NCBI taxonomy): domain Bacteria; kingdom Bacillati; phylum Actinomycetota; class Actinomycetes; order Pseudonocardiales; family Pseudonocardiaceae; genus Actinomycetospora; species Actinomycetospora chlora. Next base: position 1,856 of record NZ_BAABHO010000089.1, on the reverse strand, counting down.
GACGCCGCGCGGCGGGTCGACGCCGAGGCGCGCGAACGAGTCGGGGTAGCGCAGCGGCCAGAGCACGGTCTCGGTGAGCGCCTGCTTGGTCTCGACCATGTCGCCGACCCGCTCCAGGGTCAGCCCGCCGGACGACAGCGTCTGCGACCCCGACGACAGCGACGCCGGGCGCACCGACGACACGGCGCCGAGGAGGTCGTCGGTGGTGAGGGTGGGGTCCTCGTCGGACGACCCGGCCCGCAGCGCGGCCCGCACCGCCGCCTCGCGCCGCAGCGCGACGAGGTCACCGGCCACGAAGCCGGGCGTCCGCGCGCCGACGGTCGCCAGGTCGACGTCCTTGGCCAGCGGCACCCCGCGCAGCAGCACCCGCAGGAGCTCGGCGCGGTCGCGGTCCCCGGGGGCGGGGAGGGTGAGCTCGCGGTCGACGAGGTCGGCGCCGCGGATGCGCGGGTCGAGCGCCTCGGCCCGTCCGGAGGTGACGACCAGCGCCACGCCCGGCGTCGTCGCCGCGCGGCGCAGGGCCTCGAGCACGATCGTCGACAGCGGTGGCGGGTCCGCGGCGGGCAGCAGCACCTCCGCGTCCGTCACCAGCAGCACCCCGGGCGCCGACGACGTGGCGTCGTCGACGGCCTCGCGCACCCGGGCGGCCGCGGCGCCGGCCTCGATGGCCGCGGCGCCGGGACCGTCGAGCCGCACCACCCGCGCCTCCGCGTCGGCCGCGACCGCACGCACCAGTGTCGTCTTGCCGACGCCCTCCGGCCCGCTGACCAGCACCCCCAGGTGCGGCGCGGCCCCCAGGCGCTCGAGCAGCTCCGGGCGGCGGAACACGAGGTCGAACCACTCGCCGAGGCGGCGGGCGGCGTCGGCCTGCCCGACGAGATCCGCGACGGCGACGGTCGGCTCCTCGACGGGCCCGGGCTCGGCCGGCGCCCCGGTCGGCCCGGCCGGGGCCGCGGGGCCCGAGGTCCGGGTCGCCGCCGCGGGCTGCGGGGCGAGCGCCGGCGCCTGCGTGCTCGCTCCGTTGCGCCAGCGCACGACGGTCGTCGGCCCGACCGCGAGCGCGGCGCCCGGGTCGGCGGCGGCGGGGTCGGCGGCGGTGACGGTGACGAGCTCGGTGGTCCAGGTCCCGCCGAGCGCGGCCGCGAGACCCCGGCGCGCGCCCGCGGCGTCGGCCCCCGGCACGGGGGCGAGGTCCTGGGGCAGCAGGGAGAGCGTGTCGCCGGGCAGCAGGACCTTGCCCATCAGCGCCAGGCGCAGCGTCTCCGGCGCGAGGGCCGCGGTGGCCAGGCGTGACCCGGCCAGCTCGACCTGCCGCGCCACGGCCACCGGCGCGGCGGCGACGCCGACGGTGGAGCCGTCGACGATCCCCGCGTTGATCATCGTGGTCTCGTCGAGCACCGCGGTGCCCGGGCCGGCGGGGTCGGCGGCCGGCGCGACGAGGGCGGCCGTGGTGCGCGCGCCCGTGACCCGCACCGCGTCCCACGGTTGCAGGCCCAGCGCGGTGAACACCTCGGGGTGCAGGCGCACGACCCCGCGGCGCGCGTCACCGGCGGACGTGCCCAGCCGCGCGAGGAGCTCGACCCCGGTCGGTGCGCTCACGGGCGGTCGTCCCGCTGCCGGCGCAGGCCGAGCCGCCGCGACTCGCGGGGACGCCGGCCGTCACCGGGACGGTCCGAGGGGCGGCGCCCGTTGCGGCCGCGCTCGTCGTCGCCCGGCGCCACGGGCGGGCCCATCGGGGCGGTGGGGTCGCCGTCGCGGCGCTCGTCGCGGTCGCGGCCGATGTTGCGGGCCGCGCTGCCGGCCCGGGCCGCGCCGCCGGCGACCCGGACGGCGTCGGCGTCGGTGTCGAGGTCGAA
>NZ_BAABHO010000088.1:0-14403 GCF_039542135.1 Actinomycetospora chlora | reverse complement strand
AGCAACTGACCAAGGGGTGTTGCGACCACCGCACGAATCCGCCCCGAAGCAGCGAGAGCGCCGTTCGTTCGTCTCGGGACCGGTCAGACGCCGTAGCGCGCCGCGAGCTGGCCGCGGCAGATGCTCGTGTTCGCGTCGACGCCGACCTGGTAGCTGCGGGCCTTGCGCAGGTGCAGCGGGAGGGCGTCGACACCCACCGTCTTGCCTGTGGGGTCGACGACGAGCGGATCGGTGTCGTCCGCCGGGATGCCGAGCTCGCGGCGACGCTCGCGCAGGCGGCGGAGGTCGTCGGACGCCGGGGCGTCGCCCAGCGTCATGGCCGCGACCTGCTCCGGCGTGGCCCCCTCGCGCACCAGCGGGCGCACGACGAGGTCGGTGCCGGCCATCAGCGCACGCTCGGTGAACGTGCGCCGCAGGTCGTCGAGCTCGGCGACGGCCTCGCCGACCTCGGTGCCCGCCATCGACGAGACGAAGCCGGCGCGGGCCGCGACGCCCTGGTTGATGGCGTCGGAGGCGAAGTGGTCGGCGAGCACCACGTCGGCCCGTGCGACCCCGGGCGCCGCGGACACCGCGTCGTGGGCGTCCGCGACCATGAGGAACGCGAAGTTCGGGGCGCAGAAGTAGGTGGGCAGGCGCAGCGACACGTGCGCGACCCCGTCGCCGTCCACCGAGCAGGACCCGACGAAGTCGAGCGAGACGACGTCGGTGTCGAGCTCGGGGTCGCGCACGGTGCGCAGCGCCTCCCACACCCGCGCCGCGGTGCCCGTCGCGGCCGATGCCTCGGCCTCGTTGGAACCGGCGACGCGGGCGTCGGAGAGCAGCGTCATGCCTGGGCCACCGCCCCGTTGTCGACCAGCTCGGCGTCGTCGGCCGAGGCCGGCGCGCTGGTGTCCGAGGACAGCTGGCACTCGGCCGGCACCGGGATGTCGTAGAGCCGGGCGGCGTTCAGGCCCAGGATCTTCTTCTTGCCGTCGACGCCGAGACGGGGGTAGTCGTCGTACTCGGCGCTCTCCGGGAAGTCCCAGTCGACCAGGCCCTCGACCTGCCACTTCGGTTCCCAGATGTTGTAGTCCGAGCCGAAGGTCATCTTGTCCTCGCCGACCCAGAACAGCAGCTCGCCCATGACCTTGGCGAAGAAGCGCGGGCGGGCGTGCATGAGGCCGCCGAGCACGACCGAGAGGCCGGCGTAGACGTTGGGCTCCTGCGTCGCCATGAAGCAGAAGTCCTCGATGCGCGGCAGGCCGACGTGCTCGACGATGAAGTTGAGGCCCTGGAAGTCGGTGGCCGCGTGGTCGACGTCGGAGACGTCGAAGGCGTCCTTGTCCAGCGGCCAGATCGTCGGGCCCTTGTGGACGTGGATGTTCTTGATGCCCAGCTCCTGGGCGCGCTCGAGGAAGCGGTAGCACTCGGGGTCGGAGAGCTTGAACCCGCGCGAGTCGCCATTCCACTCCGCCGTGTACAGCTTGGCGCCGGTCGGCTGGTACCGCTCGACGTTGGCCTCGAACTCGCGCATGCCGGCGTCGCCGTCACGCGGGTCGAAGCGGGTGTTGACGCGGAACTTCTCCGGGTGCTTCTTGGCCAGCTCGCCGTTGCGCTCGCTGGTGTTGAAGCCGTTCTGGTACCACTCGCGCAGGTAGGTCGACTGGAAGATCGCGACGTCGACGTGGCCCTCGTCGAAGACCTCCCGCATCAGCTGCTCCTCGGAGACCTTCTGGAACTCCTCGAGCGACTGGTGGGTCTCCGCCGGACCCAGCGACTGGTAGGCGTGGAAGCACTCGATCCAGCCCTTGGCGTACTGCTCGGCCCCCTGCACCCAGTTCTCGGGCGAGGCGTCCCAGTAGTGCATGTGGGAATCGACGACGAAGTACTTCTCACCGTTCTTCTCGTACACGGCGGTGGCCTCCCGGGGGCGCGGTGACGGCCCGCGCTGTCGTGGTGGTGGTGGCTCTCAAACGCGGTCCACATCACACGTGATCGTCCGGTCGCGAGCAAGGGGATGGTTTCCACCGATCGCCGAAACGGGCATCGGCGACATCGGCGACGGACAACCAGGGCCGGTACGGTCGGGTGATGCGCCTCGTCATCGCGGGTGGACACGGCAAGATCGCGCTGCGGCTGGAGCGGCGGGCGGCGGCCCGGGGCGACGCGACCGTCGCGCTGATCCGCGACCCGGGGCAGTCGGACGACGTCCGCGCGGCCGGGGCCGAGCCGGTCGTGGCCGACCTCGAGGCCGTCGGCTCCGGCGAGCTCGCGACCCACCTGACCGGCGCGGACGTCGTGGTCTTCGCCGCCGGCGCCGGGCCGGGCAGCACCGCCGAGCGCAAGTCCACGGTCGACCGCGACGCCGCCCTGCTGCTGGCCGACGCGGCGGCCGCCGCCGGGGTGCGGCGGTACCTGCTCGTGTCGGCGATGAACATCGACAGCCCGCCCGCGCCGGAGGACGACGACTCGGTCTGGGCGCACTACCTGCGGGCCAAGAAGGCCGCTGAGGACGCGTTGCTCGCCCGGGCGGACCAGGGAGTCCTCGACCTGACGATCCTGCGCCCCGGGCGCCTCACCGACGACGAGGGCACCGGCCTGGTGCGCCTCGGCCCGGTCGGCGGCTCCCCGCCGGTCGGCTACGGCGAGGTCGCCCGCGACGACGTCGCCGCGGTCCTGCTCGCCCTGGCCGACAACCCGGCGTCCGCGGGGGCGGTGCTCGACCTCGTCGGTGGCACCGTGCCGCCCGCGCAGGCCGTCGCGGCCGCGGTCGGCGCCCCCTAACCGATCAGCCCCTGCTCCCGCAGGAACGAGCGCGCGACCTCGTCGGGGCTGCGGTTGCCGACGGACACGCGCTCGTTGAGCTGGCGCATCACCTGCTCGGTGAGCGCGGGCGCGAGCATGCGCCCGAGCAGGGCCATGCGCGGCGCGCGGGCGGCGACGTCGGTGCGGACGGTCAGGGCGGCGTTGTAGGGCAGGAAGTAGCCCTTGTCGTCGACGAGGGTCGACAGCCGCAGCGGGTTGAGCCGCCCGTCGGTCGCGAACACCTCGCCGAACGTGCACGGGTCCGCGGCGGCGAGGGCGGGGTAGATGTCGTCGATCTCGCGGGTGTCGAGGGCCTGGTCGTCGAGGGTGAGGTCGTAGGTGGCGAGCAGGCCCTGCAGCCCGTCCTCGCGGCCGGTGAACTCCTGGTCGACGCAGAGGGTGCCGCGCGGGTCGCCGCGCCGGACGACGGCGGCGAAGTCGGAGATCGTGCGCACGCCCAGCTGTTGCGCGAGGTCGGTGCGCACGCCGATGGCGTAGGTGTTGTTGAACGGCGTGGGGTCGAGCCAGGTGATGCGGTTGCCGGCGTCGGCGGCCTTGACGGCGTCGTAGAGCGTGGTCGGGTCGGCGATGGTCGACTCCTGGGACAGGTACGTCCGCCAGGCGGTACCCGTGTACTCCCAGTACATGTCGATCTGGCCGGTGGTCAGGGCCGCGCGGACGTTGGCCGAGCCCTTGGTGTCGCAGCGGTCGTTGACCGTCGCGCCGGTCGACTGCAGCAGCGCGATCGTCATCTTGCAGAGGATGACCTGCTCGGCGAACTCCTTGCCGCCGACGGTCAGCGTCTGGCCGGTCAGGTCGAGCTCGCGCGCGAGGCTCCCGGGCGGCGTGAGGCGCTCGGCCTGCCCGCAGGCGGTCAGCGTCGCGGCGAGGACGGACGCGAGGAGGGCGAGCAGGACCTGGGGGCGCCGCAGACGTCGCACGGGGCAGGACTCTCCGGGTCGGCGGTGTGGGGGTTGTCGGGTCCGTGACGACGACGGCCGGCCCGGATCCCGGTGGGGATCCGCGACCGGCCGCCGCTGTCACTCGGTCGGACGGATCAGCCGCCGCCGCCGATGAAGCCCTGCTGCTGCAGCCAGCGCTGGGCCACCTGGGCCGGGTCCTGGCCCTGCGAGGACACCTGCCCGTTGAGGTCCAGCATGACCGGGTCGGTCAGACGCGGGGTGATCGCGTCGAAGACCCGCTGGATCGACGGGTTCCGGTCGAAGACCTCCTGGCGGATGGTCGGCGACGCGTTGTACTTCGGGAAGTAGTTCTTGTCGTCCTGCAGCGTCACCAGGTTCAGGCCGGGGATGCGGCCGTCGGTGGTGAAGACCTCACCGAAGTTGCACGGGTTGCCGTTGGCGGTGGCCTGGTAGATGGCGCCCGTGTCGAGCGTGTTCAGCTTCGGCGGCCCGGACGGCGGGTTGGTGACGCCGTAGGTCCGGAACAGCCCGGCCAGACCGTCGTCGCGGCCGGCGAACTCGGCCTCGACGCAGGTGGTGGCGGCCGGGTTGCCGCTGTTGATGAAGTTGGCCCAGTCGGTCAGCGTGCGCAGGTTGTTCTGCTCCGCGAACGGCCGGGTCACCGCGATGCCGTACGTGTTGTTGAACGGCGACGGCGGCAGCCAGACGATGCGGTTCTGCTGCAGGTCCTGGTCGCGCACCGCGATGTACTGCTGCTGGGAGTCCGGGATCGGCGTCGTGTTCTTGAGGTGGGTGATCCACCCGGTGCCGGTGTACTCCCAATACATGTCGATCTGCCCGCCGACGAGGGCGGCGCGGGTCGACGCGGTACCGGTGATGTTGCAGCGGTCGTTGACGGTCGCGCCCACCGACTGGAGGGCCTGGATCGTCATCTTGCACAGCACGAGCTGCTCGTCGAACTCCTTGCCGCCGACCGTGTAGGTCTGCCCGGCGAGGTTGATGCCGCTGGCGGCCAGGCTGCCGCCCTGGGCCTGGGGCTGGCCACTGCCCGAGAGGCCGCCGCAGCCCGCGGCCAGGAGGGCCGTGGCGGCGAGCGTCACGGCGCCCGCCCGCCAGCCGGAGCGACGACCGGACCGGCCGCCGCGGAATGTCCACCGCACTGTCTTCTCCTTTTCCTCCGGGGATGGCCGGGCCTCGCCGGGGCGCGGACGGCCGAGTCGAAATCCAGGGGGCCCAGAATCAATCGGCCCAGCAGTTCAGGGCCGGTCTAGCCCGACCGGGCGACGACGATCCGCTCGGCCACGCCGGCGAGCCAGTCGATGAGCAGGGCGAGCGCGGCGATGATGCCGCCGGCCACGAGCAGGACGTTGATGCGGTTGAGGCGCAGTGCCTGCTGGACGAGCTCGCCGAGCCCGCCGGCACCGATGTAGCTGGCCAGGGTCGCGGTGCCGACGTTGAGCACGAGCGCCACGCGCAGGCCTGCGACGATGACCGGCACCGCCAGCGGGATCTCCACGCGGAAGAGCGTCTGGCGCGACGTCATCCCCATGCCCCGGGCGGCCTCGATGAGCGACTGGTCGACCTGTTGCAGACCGACCACGGTGTTGCGCAGCACCGGAAGCAGCGCGGCGATGGTGAGACCGATGATGGCGGTCCAGAAACCGAAGTCCAGCCAGAACGCCATGAGCAGCAGCACGCCGAACGGCGGCAGGGCCTGGGCGAAGCCGCCGACGGCGAGCACCGGGCCCTGGGCCCGCCGGGCGCCGCGCCGGCTCAGGATGATGCCCAGCGGCACGGCGATCACCAGCACGAGCACCGTCGACACCGCGGCCAGCTCGATCTGCTGCCAGAGCAGCTTCCCGACGTTGTCGACGGCGAGCACGCGCTGCTCGATGGTGTCGAGCTGCCGGGTGCCGACGTAGGTGAACAGGAACGCGAGCAGGACGATGATGATCGCCGGGAGGATCACCAGGTCGTAGTGCTGGCTCCACAGCGACGCGAGCCGGCTCTGCTCCTGCTGTTCCGGGGTCGGTTCGGCCTCGGAGGCCTGGGTGTCGACGGTCTCGCTGGTGGCCGTGCTCATGCGTCACGCTCACGGGTGCGCAGGCCGCCGACGAGGTCGTTCCAGTGCAGCACGCCCTGGGCGCGGCCCTCCTCGTCGACCACGGCGACGAGCGAGGCCGAGCCGTCGAGCATGACGTCCACGGCGTCGTAGACCGTGCCCGAGAGCGGGACCGTGACCAGCGCGGTGCTCGTGGCGTCCGCGCCGGGCAGGTGCCGCCACGACACCGGCTTGCCCGTGCCGTCGACCTCGGCGACCGGCGTGCCGTTGGCGTTGCCGACGGCCTTCTCGTCGGTCTCGATGGGGTGGAGCTCGAGGCGGGCGAGGTCGAGCAGCGACAGGCGCCGGACCGCCGCGCCGCCGCCGACGAAGTCGGACACGAAGTCGTTCGCGGGGCGGGTGAGGACGGTGTCCGGGTCGTCGTACTGGGCCAGCCGGCCCGTGGAGAACACGGCGATCTTGTCGCCGAGCTTCACGGCCTCCTGCAGGTCGTGGGTGACGAAGGCGATCGTCTTGCCGACCGTGCGCTGGATCTCGAGGAACTCGTCCTGCAGGCGGTCGCGGGTGATCGGGTCGATGGCGCCGAACGGCTCGTCCATGAGCATGACCGGCGGATCCGCCGCGAGCGCGCGGGCGACGCCGACGCGCTGCTGCTGGCCGCCGGAGAGCTGGCGCGGGTAGCGGCTGCGGAAGGTCGAGGGCTCGAGGCCCACGAGGTGGAGCAGCTCGTCGGCGCGCTCGGAGATGCGCTTCTTGTCCCAGCCGAGCATCTTCGGCACCACGCCGATGTTGTCGGCGATGGAGAAGTGCGGGAACAGGCCGCCCTGCTGGATGACGTAGCCGATCTCGCGTCGCAGCTGGTCGCCGTTGACGTGGGTGACGTCCTTGCCGTCGAGCAGGATGCGCCCCGACGTCGGCTCGATCAGGCGGTTGATCATCTTCAGGGTGGTCGTCTTGCCGCAGCCCGAGGGGCCGATGAGCATGACGATCTCGCCCTGCGGGATGGCCATGTCGAGCTGGCTCACCGCGGGCACCTCGCTGCCCGGGTAGACCTTCTCGACGCCCTCCAGGACGATCATGTCGGGCTTGCCGGCGCCGTGGGGCGTCTCGACGACGGGCTGGTCTGTGCTCTCAGACACGGATCCCCCTGGGAATGGTCAGGCGCTGGACGATGGCGAAGAAGATCTCGAAGACGGCGGCGACCACGAGGCACAGCAGCGTGCCCGCGAGCACCTGGTAGAAGGAGTTCGCCGCGCCGATCCGGGAGATCCCGTTGATGAGCAGGATGCCGAGGCCGGGGCCCTGCACGACGGCGCCGACCACGGCGATCGAGATGGAGATCAGCGTGGTGACGCGGATGCCGTTGAGGATGACCGGCCACGCCAGGGGCAGCTGGATGGTCAGCAGCCGCCGCGTGCGGCTGTAGCCGAGGCCGCGGGCGGACTCGAGCACGGCCCGGTCGACCGTGGTCAGACCGGCGACGGTGTTCCGCAGCACCGTGTAGAGCGTGTAGATGATCAGCACGATGATCGCCGTGGTGACCCCGAGCCCGGTGATCGGCAGGAAGAGCGCGAAGAGCGCCAGCGAGGGCACCGTGAGCAGCGCGGCGGTGAACACCAGACCGCCCTCACGGACGCCGGCGGCGAACCAGTCGAGCGAGAACCGTGTGGGGTTCGGCTCGCCGGTCGACACCAGCAGGCCGAGCACCACGCTGATCGCGGAGCCGACACCGACGGCGATGAGCACGACCAGGAAGTGGGCCTGGGTGAGGAAGAGGATCTGCTGGGAGTTGCTGGCCAGGTAGCTGAAGAAGTTCACGACGCTCCTCTCTCGGGAGCAGGGGGAGGGGACAGGGGGGACACGGCGTCGCTCGTGGTGGGCGGTCCGGCGCGGGCGGACGCGCGTCCCGGGGCTCCCGCACCCAGGGAGCGGGAGAGGTCGGAGGCCGCCCGCAGCACCGCGGCGCGGACCTCGTCGAGCACGGGGTCGACGCGCGACTCGGGGCCGCTGACCCCGAGCGCCGCGACGACGGTGCCGCTGGAGTCGCGTACCGGCGCGCCGATCGAGAGCAGGCCGCGGTCGGTCTCGTGGCGCGCCAGCGACCACCCCCGCCGCCGCTCGTCGGCCACGCGCGACACGAGCTCGTCGAGCGAGCGGGGCGCCGCGGGGCCGGCCGGGCCGAGGCCCTCGGGCACGATGATGCGCGCGATCGCGGCGGTGTCGAGATCGAACAGGAGTGCACGGCCCGTGGCGGTGCACGACAACGGCACGGTACGGCCCACCCAGCCCGCGGCGCGGAGCTCGCTGTCCGGGGCGGCCGTGCTGATCGTCATGACGCTGCCGCCGCTGCGGATGCCGACGTCGACGCGCTCGCCGAGCAGCGCCGCCTCGCGCGCGACCGCGGTGTCGGCCTCGTCGCGCAGCCGGCGGTCGACCGCCGTGGCGCCGATCGCGAACAGCCGGGTGCCGATCCGGTAGCGCAGCGAGCCCGGCTCGCGGTCGACGTACCCGGCGTCCGCCAAGAGCTTGAGCAGGCGGGAGACCTGCGACTTGTCGCGCCCGAGCTGACGGGCGATCTCCACCACCCCGAGCGACGACGGCCCGCCCGGGGTGCCGAGCAGGTCCAGCACGTCGAGCGCGCGGTGCACGGGGCCGCCCGCCTCGTCGCGGGGCCGGCGGCCGCGGGGTGCCGGAGCGGTGGCCGTGGGCTCGTCGGTGGCCAGGGCGCTGGTCGGGGTGCGCTGGGCGGGGGCGTCCGGACCGCCCGTGCGCGCACGTGGGCTCACGCGCCCGACCTCCCTCCCCGTGGTGTCCCGGCCGTTCCGACCCCGTCGAGGCGGGGCGTCTGCGGCAACGGGCGTTGTCCCTGCGACAACGGCTGCGGGGACAGTAAGCGTGACGGGTGGAGGTTGTCACCCCGTTCGTCGGACATTCGAGGGATGTTTCCGACCCGGCGGTGGACGCGCTCCGTGGCGCGTACCCGATCTCGATGTCCGGCGTGTGCGGTTCGGCCAGCTCCGGGCCCCCGTCGGGCGTGCCGGGAGTGCGGAGAGCAGCCCCGCGGTCACGCCGGGTGACAGTGGCGCGCAACGGGATCGTGATGTCGCGGGCGTCCCCAGGTGTAGCCCGAACGGGGCAATCGGTGCGCTGAGTGTCTACGTCGGGTTGGCGGCGTCGCGTGCGTCGATCGCCCGCCGCGGCGGATCGCCGACGCCCCACAGCCCGAGCAGACGGGTCTCGACGCGGTCGAGCTCGCCGGACACCGCGAGGTGGGCGCTGCGCCGACGGCTGCCCGGCATCTGCTCGGCGGCCCGCACCGCGGACTCGAGGTCGGTGAGGCGCTGCTCGGCGTCGTCGACGAAGGAGCGGATCTCCGCCGCGCGGTCGTCCTGGCCGGAACCGTGCCGGGTGCGCAGGTCACGCGCCGAGAGGGCGAGGTTGTGGATGCGCGCGTAGAGGGCCGCTCCGCGGCCGGTGAACTCGGAGAGCTCGTCGGGGGCGACCCCGAACTGCCGCGCGCGGTGGGCGTCCCAGCGCTCCCGCGCCGTGCCGACGGCCTGGTAGACGATCGGGGCCGCGATCGGGACGACGATGCGTGCGATGCCGATGTAGCGCTTGATCTTCGCGCCCGTCCAGGGGTCGACGCCGGCGTCGACGTCGCCGTCCCGGTCCTCCTCCTTGGCCGCCTTCTCCTCCGCCTTCCGCCGCTTCTTGGCGGCCTTGAGCGTCTTCTTGTCGCCGAGGATCGAGGCCTCCTGCGTCTCCGCGAGCAGGCGCTCGGCCCGCGCGGCGCGCTTGCGCTCCTTCTGCGCGGCGACGGCGAGGTCCGCGGCCCGGGGGCTGACGACGAACAGGTCGCCGCCGACCTCCAGCTCGTCCGCGGCCGTCGCGGTCCGCCCGCGCGAGCGCCGCAGCAGTCCCATGGAGCCTCCCGTCGTCGTGCCCGCGGCGTGCCGCACGCGGGCGAACGGCCAGCACCCTAGTGGCGGGGGCCGCGCCGCGTCGGGCCGAACACGCGCCGACCCGCGGCGCGCTCCCCGGGCGCCGCCCGTCACTCCCTGTCCCCGCCGGGTGTCGGGGGGTCGTGGGAGGCTCGGGGTGTGAGCACGACGACCGCCCGCGAGGCCGACGACGGGTGCGCGCCCGTCGGCGTCCCGCGCCCGGTCCTGCTCGACGCCGCGGCCACCACGCGCTGCCGCCGCCGGGTCCACCTCGAGCACGTGCCGCCGGAGGACTTCCCGGCCGGCACCCTCCCGGCCGACGACGACGCCGATCCGGGCGTCGCCATGCGCCGGGCCGACGCCGCGGCCCACCGCGCGGCGCTCGCCTCCCGGTGGGCGGAGCTGCTGGGGCCGCGCTGGATCGCCGTGCCACCCGCCGCCGGATCGCGCGAGCGCGCCGCGGCGACGCGGGCGCTGCTCGACGACGCCGAGCTGGCCGCCGACGTCGTGGGCGGTGCCGAGCTGCCCGCGGACGACGGCCGGCGCGGGGGCGCGGAGGCGCTGGTGCGGGCCGTCCCGGGCGATCCGGGATCGGGGTGGTGGCCGCTGATCGTCGTGCGCCACCGCGTCACCGATCCGGGGGAGGGCGCGCTGACCTCCCCGCTCGAGCGGCCGCACCCCGACGCCGCGGGGCCGGACGCAGCGCGCCGGGTCCGCACCGTCACGCGCGACGTCCTGCGCCTGGCCCACCTGCACCGCATGCTGCGCGCCGCTCGCCTCGCTCCGCCCGAGGCCGAGGGCGCGCCGGTGTGGGGCGGCGTCGTCGGGCTCGACGCCGACGTCGTCGTCTGGGTCGACCTCGCCGCGGGGTCGGGAGGCGCGGCCGGCGGCGCCCGCAGCGCGCTCGAGACGTACGACCGGCGCCACGCCGACCGGCTGGCCGTGGCCGAGGCGGCGCGGCACCGCGAGCCCGCCCTCGCCGAGCCCTCCCGCATCACCGAGTGCCGCCGTTGCCCCTGGTGGCCGACGTGCGAGGCGGAGCTGCGCGCGGTCGACGACGTCAGCCTCGTCGTGCGGGGCGACGCGGCGCTGGCCCTGCGCGGTCGGGGCATCACCACCGTCCGCCAGCTCGCCGCGCTCGACCCGGCGGCCGGTCTGCCCGGCCCGCCGCCCGATCCGGAGAGCGGTCTCGGCGACGGCCCCGAGGGCCCGGACCTCGTCGAGGCCGTCGCCCTGGCCCGCGCCTGGCGCCACGACGTGCCGCTGGTGCGCCGGGTCGTGCGGCCCCTCGTCGCGCGGGGCGACGTCGAGGTCGACGTCGACATGGAGAGCCTCGGCGAGGACGGCGCCTACCTGTGGGGCGTGCTGCTCTCCGGCGCCGACATCGGCCTGGAGCAGGGCTACCGCGGGTTCGCGACGTGGGACCCGCTGCCCACCCGCGACGAGGGCCGCTCGTTCGGCGAGTTCTGGACGTGGCTCTCCGACGTCCGCGCGCGCTGCGCCGAGCGCGGGCTCGTCCTGCGCGCCTACTGCTACAACGAGCAGGCGGAGAACCGCTGGCTGCGCGCCTCGGCCGAGCGGTTCGCTGGGATGCCCGGCGTGCCCCCGGCACCCGAGGTCGAGGAGTTCATCGCCTCCGAGGCCTGGATCGACCTGTTCCCCGTGGTCAGCGAGTCGTTCCTCTGCCCGCACGGCAAGGGCCTCAAGCGCGTCGCGCCCTCGGCGGGCTTCGCGTGGCACGACCCGGAGGCCGGCGGCGAGAACTCCATGCGCTGGTACCGCGACGCCGTCGGGCTCGACGGCGGCGAGCCGGACCCGTCGCAGCGCGAGCGCCTGCTCGTCTACAACGCCGACGACGTGCGGGCCACGTGGACGCTGCGCACGTGGCTGACCTCGGAGCGGGTCCTCGAGGTGCCCTACCTCTCCGACCTCACCGCCTGACGGTCACCGGGGCTGCATCCGCAGGGCGCCGTCGAAGCGGATGACCTCGCCGTTGAGGTAGTCGTGCTCGACGATCGCGGCCACGAGCGCGGCGTACTCGTCGGGACGCCCGAGGCGCTGCGGGAACGGGATACCGGCGGCGAGCTGCTCGCGGAACGACTCCTCGACCCCGGCCAGCATCGGGGTGTCGATGATGCCGGGGGCGATCGTCATGACGCGGATGCCGTACTGCGCGAGGTCCCGCGCGGCGGGCACGGTCATGCCGACCACGCCGCCCTTGGACGCCGAGTACGCGATCTGCCCGATCTGGCCCTCGTAGGCCGCGACCGAGGCCGTGTTGACCACGACGCCGCGGGCACCGTCGGCGAGCGGCTCGGTCGCCGCGATGGCCTCGGCGGCCAGGCGCATGACGTTGAAGGTGCCGATCAGGTTGACGGCGACCACCTGGTTGAACACCGCCAGGTCGTGCGGGCCCTTCTTGGACAGGACGCGCCCGGCGGTGCCGATGCCGGCGCAGTTGACGACGACCCGCAGCGGCAGGCCGGTGGCCGTCGCGGCCTCGACCGCTGCGGCCACCTGGTCGCCGTCGGTGACGTCCGCGCCCACGTACTCCACGCCGTCCAGTGCCTCGGCCCCGTCGACGGCCTTCGGCAGGTCGATCGCGACGACCCGCGCGCCGTCCTTCGCGAGACGGCGGACGGTGGCCCCGCCGAGGCCGGAGGCCCCGCCGGTGACGATCGCGGCGACGTCGGTGGTGTCCATGGCGGTGCGGGCTCCTCTACGGCGGCGGTACGGGTCCGGGCTGCTACCCGGATGCACGCTATCGCGACCCGTCAGAGCTGACCGTTACCGCTCAGGGGCGAGCGATCGCGAGCTGGTAGTCGTCGAGGTAGCCCGTCGCGAAGCCCGCCTCGGAGTAGGCGAGGTAGAAGTCCCACATCCGGACGAAGGTCTCGTCGAAGCCGAGCGCGCGCACCTCCGGCGCGCGGGCCAGGAAGGTGTCGCGCCAGCGGTGGAGGGTCTCGGCGTAGTCGAGCCCGATCGACCGGCGCTCGCCGACCCGCATCGTCGTGTGCTCCGCGAGGGTCTCGTCGATCGCCTCGAGGCTCGGGATGAGCCCGCCGGGGAAGATGTACTTGTGGATCCAGGTGTACGACGACTTCGTCGCCCGGAGCCGGTGGTGCGGCATCGTGATCGACTGCAGCCCGAAGCGCCCGCCCGGGGCCAGGAGCCGGTCCACGGTGCGGAAGTACTCGGGCCAGAACCGCTCCCCGACGGCCTCGATCATCTCGATGCTGATCACCGCGTCGTACTCGCCGGTCGCCTCGCGGTAGTCACGGACGTCGATGGTGATCCGGTCGGAGACACCCGCGCGCTCGGCCCGCAGCCGGGCCAGCTCGGCCTGCTCCACCGACAGCGTCAGGGTGGTGACGCGGGCCCCGCGACGGGCGGCCCGGATCGCCGCCTCGCCCCACCCGGTGCCGATCTCGAGCACGTGCTGGCCCGCCCGCACGCCCGCCAGGTCGAGGATCCCGTCGATCTTGCGGTGCTGGGCGTCGACCAGCGGCTCGCCCGGGCGCGCCGGGTCGAACCAGGCCGCCGAGTACATCATCGACTCGTCGAGGAACAGGGCGAAGAGGTCGTTGGACAGGTCGTAGTGCCGGTGCACGTTCTCCTGCGAGACCGACGGGTCGGCCGCCACCTCCTCCCGCGGCTGGCCGCGGTCGTAGCACCGGCGCAGGTTGCGCAGGGGGCGCGGGACGAGCTCCTCGACGTGGTCGGTGAGCGTCCGCAGCACCCCGACGAGGTCGTCGGAGTCCCAGTCGCCGACCATCCAGCCCTCGCCGAAGCCGATGAGGCCGGCCCGGCCGAGGCGGGTGAAGAACGCCTCCGGGCGGATGAGGCGCAGGCCCGGCCCCGACGGGTCGCCCTCGAGCGAGCCGTCGGGCCACACGAGGTGCATCGGGAGGCGGCGCACCGCCGCACGGACGAGGCCGCGGGCCACGGTCATGCGCAGCCGGTTCTCGCCCGGGTCCTGCAGCCCCGGCCAGACGCCCTCGGCGGGGCGCGGCACCACGCGGCCTGCCCCGGCACCGGCGGTGGCGGAGGTGGTGCGGGAGGTCGGTGACACGGTCGTGGTCCTCTCGTCCGCGGCCGGTTCCTCGACCGCTCGTGCTTCCTACTCGACGGCGGTCCCGGCGGACCGCCCGGCGCGACGTTCGTGATCGGGCGCCGGAGTGTTCGTCGGATTTCGCGGAGATCACTGAACGGTCGCTGTGAGCGCTGTCCGACGACCGCTCACCGAGCGTCCCGGTGCGTTACCGTGCGGAACCTGCCCAGGTCGGACGTCCTGTGTCCGGCGTCGGCCGCGGAGGGAGGTGCGATGGGCGTCCCCGAGCAGTTGCGCCGCCTCGACGAGGACCTGGCGACGGGCCGGGTCGACGCCGAGACCTACCGGCGGCGCCGCGACGCGCTCCTCGCCAGCCGCCTGCCGCCACCCCCACCGACCCCGCCGTCGCGCGACGACCTCGACGACAGCGAGCTCGACGCCGCCGAGCGGGAGCTCGGGTTCGACCCCGAGTTCGACGCCGGGGCGACCGGGGCCACGGGGGCGACCGGGGCGACCGGGGCGACCGGGGCGACCAGGGCGACACCGCCCGCCGACCCGCCCGCGCGGAGCACGCCCCCGGGCGGCACCGCCCGCACGCCCCCGCCCGGTCCGCCCCGGACGCCGCCCGGCCCCCACGGCGCG
>NZ_BAABHO010000087.1:0-14801 GCF_039542135.1 Actinomycetospora chlora | reverse complement strand
TGCCGGGCGGTCGGGCGCGAGCGCGCGGGCGCGCCGCAGCGCGGCCTCGGCGGTGGCGAGCGATCCCTGCGCGAGGTCCGTCCGGGCGGGCCGGCGCAGGAACGCGGCGGCGGCGCCGGGGTCGGCCGCGAGCACCGCGAGCTCGGCGACCGGGGTGGCGCCGTCCCCGAGGTCCGCGTCGTCGCTGAGCACCTCCCACGCCCGGCGGGCGATCCGCGCCCGCTCGGGACCCGGCGTCGTCGCGGCCACGGCGTCGCGGGTCAGGGCGTGCCGGAACGCCGCGCGGTCGGCGTCCTGCGTCACGAGGTCGGCCGCCGCGATCGCCGCCAGCGCCTGCCGGGCCACCTCCGGCTCGTGGTCCACGACGGCGAGCAGGAGCGCCGTCGGGAACTCGACGCCCAGCACCGCGGCGACCCGGAGCATCTCGCGGGCCGGACCGTCGAGCGCGGCCGTCCGCGCGGCCGTCGTCTCCGCGACCGTCGCCGGCACGTGGCCGGCGCGCACGGCCGCCGGGCCGGCGCCGAGGAGCTCCTCCACGAGGAGGGGGAACCCGTCGGCACGGTCGCGCAGCATCGCCACGGTCTCCGGGCTCGGCGGCTCCCCGAGGCACGCGGCGGCCATCGCGCCCACGTCGTCCTCGGCCAGCGGCGGCAGGACCAGCTCGCGGTGCACCCCGCGGTGTGCGAGCCGGTGCAGCAGCGCGAGCGCCGGCCCGGGTGTGGACCGGGCCGTGACCAGGAGGAGCAGGCGGGACCCGGCGGCGTGGTCGGCGAGGTACTCCACCACGGCGAGCGTGTCCGGGTCCGCCCACTGGAGGTCCTCCACCACGAGGACCGCCGGACCCGCTCCGGCGGCCGCGAGCACGAGACGGTGGACGCCCTCGGCGAGCACGACCGGTGACCCGTCCGCCGGCGGCGGCGTGCCCGGCCAGAAGGGGGCGACGCGGCCCAGCGCGGGCAGGAACGGCTCGACGTCGCCACCGGCGGGGACCGGACGCCCGCGCAGCCCGCTGAGCAGGGCCTCGGACAGCGGGCGCAGCGCTGCGGGTGCACCCTCCGTGCACCGCCCGGCGAAGACCGTCGCGACCTCCGCCGACCCGACGAGGTCGGTGACCAGCCGGGACTTCCCGATGCCCGCCGGGCCGACCAGCCCGACCATCGCCCCGCGTCCCCGGGCCGCGTCCTCCAGCGCGGCCCGCAGCACGTCCCGCTCGGTGTCCCGGCCGACCACCTCCGGGCAACGCAGCGCGCGCACGCCCCGCAGTATCGGTCGGGGCCCACCCGCCGGTCGAGCCTGTCTGCGTGGTGCCCGCGCGCTGTGTACGTGCCGGCACGGTCCCGGCGGGGCACGCGTCTCCCGATGCTGGTCGCACCACCCCGCGGGAGGAGAGAGACACCATGCGCAGGCAGATCTGGCAGCTCCGGTTCCGTCCCGAGGCCGCCCCGCCGTCGGGAGAGCCGCCGACGTTCGAGGTCAAGTCCGGGCCGGGCACGGTCGTCCTCCTCGACGGCGACGCGGACATCGCCGTCCCGGGCACGGCGAGCTACGTGACCACGGTGACGATGCTCGACGAGACCGCACTGCTCGAGCGGGGCACCCTCACCCTCGACGGCGGCACGCTGGAGCTCTCGACGATCGGCACCGGGGTGCTCGAGCCGGGCCTCGACGCGGGGTCGTTGCGCGGTGCGGTGATCTGGCGGCTCGAGGGCACCGGGCGCTGGGCCGGCGTCACCGGGATGCTGTCCTCGGTGTTCGGCGGCCACCCCGAGCAGGGCACCGTCGTCGAGGACCAGGTCGCGCACCTGTACTACCCCTGACCCGACGCCTCCGCGATCGCCCCGAGCACCGTCGGCCAGCTCGCGTGGGTCGGGTCGGCGACGGTGAAGTGGTCGCCGGGCACCTCGACGAGCGCCGCGTCGTCGCCGGCGGCCCGGGCCGCCTCGACGTAGCGCACGCTGGTGTCGAACGGGACGCGGTCGTCGGCGCGGGCGTGCACCGCCCGGAGCGGGACGCCCAGCGGCAGGTGCGCCACCGGGTCGGCGAGGGCGTAGCGGTCCGGGAGCTCGTCGGGCGGGCCGCCGACGAAGTCCGTGGCCGCGCCCTCGCCGATGCCCTCGCGGGCGGCGTCGGCGAGGGTCAGCACGCCGGCCAGCGACACGACCCCGGCCACCGGGACCCGCGACGCGACCCACGCCGCGAGGTGCCCGCCGGCCGAGTGGCCGACGACCACGGCGGGCCCCTCCTCGACGAGGCGCAGCGCCGCCTCGACGTCGTCGAGCGTCGCCGGGAACGGCGCCTGCCCGACCCGGCGGTACTCGACGTTGACGACCGTGTGCCCGCGGCCGTGCAGGTCCGCTGCGACGGGGGCGATGTGGTCGAGCCCGACCCGGGCCCGCCAGAACCCGCCGTGCAGGAGCACCACGCTCCCGCCGCCGTCCCCCCGGTACACGTCGACGAACTGGGCCGGGTCGTCCCCGTAGGGCAGGCGGTCAGCGCACACGCAGCACAGCATCCAGCTCCACGGCGAAACCGCGCGGCAGGGCCTGGACGCCGATGGCCGTGCGGGCGTGCTCGCCGCGCTCGCCGAAGACCTCGACCAGCAGGTCGGAGGCCCCGTCGATGACCGCCGGCTGGTCGGTGAGGTCCTCGGTGCACGCGACGTAGCCGCGCAGCACGAGGACCTGCGCGACGCGGTCCAGGGAGCCGACGGCGTCGCGGGCCTGGGCGAGCAGGTTGAGCGTGCACGCCCGGGCGGCGGCGTAGCCCTGCGCCACGGTGAGGTCGGCGCCCACCCGCCCGGTGTGGCCGTCGGCGCCCTGGCCGGAGAGGTACAGGACGTCGCCGGCGGAGGTCCAGCCGCGGTAGTGCCCGGCCGGGCGGCGCAGGGCCGGGAGCTCCAGACCCAGCTCGACGAGGCGGTCCTCGGGGCTGCTCACAACGGCGCCCAGATCCGCCGCCGCCGCGGCTCGTCGGCCGGCAGCCCGAGGGCCCGGGCGACGCGCGCGACGGAGCCCGCCGGGTCGGTCACCTCGAACAGCTCCGCGCTCATCCCCGCCCGCCGCGCGCCGTCGAGGTTGGCGGCGAGGTCGTCGACGAACAGGCAGCGGGCCGGGTCCTCCCCCAGCGCCGCCGCGGCCACCCGGAACGCCTCCGGGTCGGGCTTGAGGACACCGAGCTTCGCGGCCTCGAGCACCCCGTCGAAGCGCGCCACCGCCGGGAACCGCGCCGGCCAGTCGTCGCCGAACCAGTGCGCCATGTCGTTGGTGAAGGCGACGACCCGCACCCGCCCCGCGACCCGGGCGATGAGCCCCAGGACCTCGTTGCGGACATAGGAGCAGTCCCGCCACAGCGCCCCGATGTCGATGTCCGGGCGGCGCTGCGCGAGCCGCGCCCAGTAGTCGCGCTCCTGGGACTCGCCGCGCTCGACCGAGCGGTAGTCGTCGTCGGCGCCCGTCGGGCCGGCCGGGAAGCCGGGGACGTCCGTCGACTCGAACAGGGTCGGGATGACGACCCCGCCCATGTCGAGCAGCAGCGTGCCCCCGGCCGTCCGGGTGCGGCGCAGGGCCCGGCGCCGCCCGGCCCGGACGGGGTCCGGGAGCCGCGGCTCCCCGGGCCCGTCCGGGCGGGGCGCGCAGGAGGTCACGCGGGTTCCAGCACGGTCACCACACCGTTGTCCCCGTCCACCCGCACCCGCTGGCCCGTGCGCAGCGTCGCGACGGCGTTGCCGGTGCCGACGACGGCGGGCATGCCGTACTCGCGGCAGACGATGGCGGTGTGGCTCATGATCCCGCCGACGTCGGAGACGGTGGCCGCGACGCGGGCGAACACCGGCGCCCACGCCGGCGAGGTGGCCGGGCAGACCAGCACGTCCCCGGGCTGCACGTCGGGCAGCTCCGACGGGTGCGTGACGACGCGGACCGGCCCCTCGACCACGCCGGGCGACCCGGCCGTCCCGCGCAGGGTGCCGTCCTCGGCGTCCGAGCGCAGCCACTCCGCGACCGTCGAGGTCGTGATGCCCCAGAGCATCACCGTGAACGGCTCGTCGATCTGCGTGGGCGGCGGGCCCAGCGCCGGCGGCGGCTCCCAGGCGCGCAGCGCGGTGTAGATCTCCTTGCGACGGGCGATGAGCGGCCGCAGGTGGTCCGCTCCCCGCGGGCGCGAGCCGACCGACCACGCCGCGACGCAGTCGTAGATCGCCTCGGCGACCTCGTAGCGGCGCAGGAAGAACATGTCCTCGGGCTCGTCGACCTCGCCCATCGCGGCCAGCGCGCGGGAGAGCTCGTGCGACTTCGCCCAGAACGTCGCCCACATCCAGTGCTCGATGTAGAGGACGTGCTCCTCGATGAAGGCGAAGACCTGGCGGGCGAGCCCGACGGTGTCGTCGAAGGTCGCGCGGTCGTCCTCCGGCAGCAGCTCGCGGTAGCCCGCGGTGATCCGGTCGCGCTCGGCGAGCACCTCGTCGGTGGGCCGGTCGATCGACTCGCCGGCCTCGAGACGGCGCAGGTACTCCCGCACGGAGGCCAGCGGGATGTCCGGCTGGTCGGCCCAGGTCGGGTACGTGTGGTACCCGCCGGGGTGGCCGGGGTCGGTGTTGATGAGGAACCACGGGTCGGCCGTGCGCTCCCAGTCGGCCACCCACTCCGCGCCGGCCTTGTCGGAGCGCAGGGCGGCGAACAGCGTCGCGGCGTCCTCGGTGCCCGAGAGCCGGTCGACGAGCCCGAGGCGCTGGGCCTCCTTGGCCAGGCGCTTGAGCTCGTCGTCGGGCCGGTAGAGCTCGACGCGCAGCCCGCCGACCATCCGCGAGATCGACTGGTCGGAGATGTCGGGGAAGGCCTGGCGGCACATCGCGAAGAACGTCAGGTAGGCCGCGTAGCCGATGTTGAGCAGCTCGAAGTGGTACTGGTACGTCTCGTACATCGTCAGCACGAGACGGTCGAAGTCGCGGATCATCCGGAACCCCGCCGAGTGGCCGACGTGGTCGAACACCGTCGACTCGGGCTCCAGCGCGGGCAGCGGCTCGAAGCGCAGCGCGCGGATCTCCTCGAGCTTCGCGGTGACCTTCTCCTTCCACTCCGCGTAGATCGCGTCCCAGCGCTCGTAGTAGTGGCCCGCCCGCTTCCCGAACTCCTCGGCCCGGGCGGCGACGTCCTCGGCGGGCGCGGCGACCGGCGTGACGTAGAGGCGCCCGTTGACGATCCGCTGGTCGACGCCGAAGGCCGGCGGCATGGCGAAGATGCGCGTGTTGAACGCGCCGAGGGCCTGCCACCAGCACTCGCACTGGATCTCGTCGTAGGGGTGCAGGACGTCGGGGTGGTGCAGGCGGTCGGCGAACCAGAACCGGCCCTCGTCGAGCTCGCGGCGCTCGGGCCCGAACAGGTGGTACCAGTCGTACATCGACTCCCAGCCCTCCGCGCCGGGCGGGGTCTCGACGTCGAACGGGCTCGGGAAGCGGTCAGCCACCATGGTCGGGCGTCCCTTCGTGCGTGTGGGCCGGGGTGGTCGCGCCGCGCGTGAGCGTGGCCAGGACCGCGGACAGCGCCGTCCGGGGACCCGCGCCGGTCCCGTCGGTCGGGGTCGCCGCGCGCGGCGCGCGGGTGCTCCAGACGGTCTCGGGCCGGGTCTGGAGCAGGTGGACGCGCGCGGGGCCGCCGGGCTCGGCGAGCGCGAACTCGCCGTCCTGGGGGACGCCCGCGGCGCGCTCGACGCGGCGGGCCACGTCGAGCAGCTCGGCGAGCTCGGCGTCGTCGAGACAAGGGCGGTCGCGGTCGGCGTCGGGGACGTCGACCTCGTGGGTGCCCGGGATGTCGTCGCGCCGGACCAGGCGGCGCTCCTTGTGCGCCACCTCGCGGCGCACCACCTCGCCGCTGATCTTGTCGATGACGAACCGGTCGGGGGTCACCTCGCCGGAGACCAGCGGCTCCCCCAGCCCCCAGACGGCCTCGCAGACGACGGTGGAGCGGTCGCCGTTGGCCGGGTTGAGCGTCATGAAGACGCCGGCGGCGCGGGCCGGGACCATCTCCTGCACGACGACGGCCATGGCGTCGGCGGACAGGCCGCCGTGGGCGCGGTAGGACACGGCCCGCGCGGTGTAGAGGCTCGCCCAGCAGCGGCACACGGCGTCGGCGACCGCGTCGCGGCCCCGGATCTCCAGGTAGGTGTCGTGCTCGCCGGCGTACGAGGCGCCGGCCGCGTCCTCCCCGACCGCCGACGAGCGCACCGCGACGCGGGAGATGCCGCCGGCGAGGTCGTCGTAGGCCGCCCGCACCGCGTCGAGCACCGGGCCGGCGGCGACCGCCCGCAGCAGCCGGGCCCGTGCCTGCGCGGCCGCCCGCTCGACCTGGTCGATCGGGGCGTCGGGCGCCAGCTCGCGCAGCGGTGCCTCGACGTCACCCGTGGCGGGGAGCGCGGCGCGGAAGG
Source organism: Actinomycetospora chlora (assembly GCF_039542135.1). Classification (NCBI taxonomy): domain Bacteria; kingdom Bacillati; phylum Actinomycetota; class Actinomycetes; order Pseudonocardiales; family Pseudonocardiaceae; genus Actinomycetospora; species Actinomycetospora chlora. The sequence goes on along the minus strand of NZ_BAABHO010000087.1, from coordinate 8,384 downwards.
CGTCGGTGGTGACGACGAACCCCGCGGGCACCCGCGCGCCCAGCGCGACCAGCCGGTGCAGCCCGGCGCCCTTGCCGCCGACGGCGGCGACGTCCGCGGCCGCCGGGTCGGCGAGGTCGACCACCCAGGTGTCGCTCACGGCGCATCCCACCCGGCGACGAGGGCGACCACCGCCGCGTCGACGCAGGCGCGCCCGGTGACGGCCGCCGCGGCCTCGTCGGTCGCGAGCAGCACCGTCGTGCCGGTGCCCGCGTCGAGCAGGTCGACGGCCACGCGCCGGGCCCCGGAGTCGGCGTCCCGGACCATCACCATGCGCACGCCGCCGAGCCCGTCGACCTCGCGCTCGGACCACACCCGCCCGACGACCTCGCCGAGGATCACCGCTCCGCCCCGGACTCGATCGCCCGCGCCAGGCGGTCGGAGCTGCCGTTCTCGAGCAGCCCGACCGAGACGCCGTGCGGCTTGGGGTAGACCTGCGCGGCCCGCAGCTCGCCGTACTGCTCCACCGCCGCGGACCCCGCGTTGACGGCCTGGCGCACCGCGGCCAGCGACCCCCGGACGGCCGCGGCGAGGTAGCCGCTGCTCACCCGCTCGATCGTGATCGTCTCGACGTCGGCGGTCTTCATCATCGCCTCGATCCCCGCCGAGAGCGCCACCACGCCGCGCGTCTCGAGGATCCCGATCGCGCCACTTCCCCGTTCCGCCACGGTCAGCTCCCCACCATCGACAGGTCCCCGGCCAGCGCCTGGACGGGCACGCACGGGCTCGCGAAGACGATCGACTTCACGGCGCGCCCGGAGACCGCGCGCGCCACCTCCTCGCCGACCTCGACGGCCTCCTCGACCGTCGCGAGGTCGCCGGTGACGGCCACCGCCACCAGGCCGCCGCCGAGGCGCACGGCCCCGCGGACCTCCACCTCGGTCGCCTTGACCATGGCGTCGACCGCGTCGAAGACCGGCACGAACCCCTCGGCCTCGATGAACCCCACTGCCCGTGCCATCAGCTCTCTCCCCACCAGACGACTGCTGCTCCCGTGCCCCACACCGGCCCGTAGGCCAGGACCTCGCCCGGACGGTCCACCGCGCCGCTGCCGTCGAGGAACGCGAAGGCGCGGAACTGGCTGTCGGCCTGCGCGGCGACGGCGAACTGCTCGCGCATCCCCAGCACGGCCTCCCGGTCACCGGCGCGGATCGCGTCGAGGACCTTGCGGTTCCACCGGTCGTGCTCGGGCTCGACGCGGTCCTCCGACGGGCGGATCCAGCGGGGCGTGAGCCCGGACGACAGCCCGCTCACCGCCACCACGCCGGGACGCCGGCCCAGGTCCGCGGCGGCGCGCACGCCGGCCGCCGCGACCGCGCTCATCGCCGACGGGTCGGCGTAGAGGTTGCAGGACACCTGCGCCCACCGGCCCTGCCCCTGCGGATCGAGCAGCCGCGACGCGACGACGGCGCCGGTGTCGACCGGGAAGCCGTCGTAGCGCGTGCGCCGGGCCTGCATGCCCGCGGCGTCGATCGCGTCGGCCCAGGCGTGGGCCAGCTCGACGTCCATGGCCAGGTCGTGCTCGAGGTGGCCGTAGTCGTAGGCATACCAGTTCTCGTCGGTGCGCCGCCCGCGCAGCCGGTCGTCGCACTGGACCTGGTGGCCCAGCACGGTGAAGAACTGCGTCGAGAGCAGCAGGACGGTGTCGACGCCCGCGGCGCGCAGCCGGTCGCCGACGGTGCGGGACCCGGCGGCGAGCTCCGCCCAGCTGTCCGCGGGGTCGCCGGCCAGCAGGTGGGGCATGGCCGGCACCAGGGCTGCGGGGATCACGACGGCACCCACTCGACGACGGCGTTGCCGGTGGCGATGACCGTCCCGTAGGCCAGCACCTCGCCGGCGATCGCGGGCCAGCCCATCGCCGCGAGCAGCCAGGTGAGGCTGCCGGCCTTGGTCTCGGACGACGTGGCCTCGATGTGCGCCGGGATCGCGTCCCTGAGCCGGGACGTCGGCCCCTCGCGCACGACCCGCAGCAGCTCCATGTCGCCCGCGTACTGGTGGTGGTCGAAGGGGCGCTCGACGGACATGTCCTCGGGCAGCTCGGGCTCGGTGTCCCAGTGCAGGTGCGAGAGCGAGTTCGACGCCAGCAGCACCGCCCGCCGCCCGGTGCGCTCGATCGCCGCCCGGGTGGCCGCCCCGAGCGTCTCCATCTCGGCCAGCGAGGCGTCCGAGTAGTAGTAGGGGTTGTTGTTGGCCGACAGCGACACGACCGGGATGTCCCAGTCGGGGTTGGCCAGGTGCAGCGCCCCGATGGTGGCGTAGTCGACGCGGACGCCCTCCTCGCGCAGGCCGCTCGTGACCAGCCCGGCCTTCGCGCCCTCGTCGACGATCGCCTCGGCGAGGTCGACGTCGGTGCGGAAGTCGTAGTGGTACCGGAACAGGTGCGGGAAGATCGGCTCGACGGAGACGCCGCGCGGGTTCGGCACGCAGTTGACGTGGTGGCCGACCATGGTGATCCAGTGCGGCGCGTGCACCACGAGCACGTCGGGCCGGTGCTGCTTGAGGCGGCGGCGCAGCTCCTCGTACCCCCAGCGCAGCACCTCCCAGCCACCGGTGGAGCGCGGCTCGTTCTGCGGCGGGTTCTCGGCGTAGACGAGGTGCGGCGGGTGGGGGGCGAGGTAGCCGGCGACGATGCCGCCGCGGTCGCGTCCCGGGGCGCTCGGGGCCGGTGCGGGCTCCGTCCGCGGCGCCCGCCGGGCGGCCGACCGTCCGCTCCCGGCGGTGGCGTGGAACACACGGGCCATGGGCCGGGACGCTAGGGAGCGCCCCTCCGCGGTCCCAGGTCGCCGTCCCGCGGTGCTGGACACCGCCCCGCGCGGCGTCCCACACTCGACCGGGTGACGGTCGCGGCGGTGAGCAAGTCCGCCGTCCTGCTGCGGGCGTTCGCGCCGACCACCGACGTGCTCTCCACCCGGGCGCTCGCGGCCCGCACCGGTATCCCCCGCAGCACGGTCCATGTCCTGGCCACCACGCTGGCCGCCGAGGGCCTGCTCGAGACCGTGCCCGGACGCGGCTGGCGGCTCGGGCCGCTGCTCGTGGGGCTGGCCGGGCAGATCATCGAGCGCACCGGGCTCGTCGCCGCCGTCGAGGGGGCGCTCGGCGGGCTGCGGCGGGTCCCCGGGCAGGAGGTGCACGTCGGCCAGCTCGTCGGCGGCTGGACGGTCTACCTGCACCGGGAGGCCGGGCACGTCCGGCCGCCGATGGACAACCGGGTCGGGCTGCGGGCCCCGGCCTGGCGCGGCGGCTGCGGCAAGGCGGCGCTCGCGCGCCTGCCCGCCGACGAGATCGACGAGCGCATCGCGCGGCTGTGCCGCGACGAGGACCTCGCCGCGCCCGAACACGCGGCCCTGCACGACGAGCTCGCCGCCGTCCGGCGCACCGGCTACGTGGTGTCGTCGACCTTCCAGGCCGGGCGGACGTCCGTCGCGGCCGCGGTGGTCGACGCCGACGGGCGGCCGGTGGGCGGGCTCTCCGTCGCCGGACCGTCGCCGCTGTTCTCCCGCGCCGCCGTCGCCCGGGCCGCGGAGGACGTCGTCGAGGCCGCCGTGCGGGCGGGCCGTCAGCTCGCGACCTGAGCCCGACCTGCCCGTGCGTGCCGGTCGGCGGAACGTCGCGGTTCCGCGGTGTCGGTGAGCGGTGTCACGCTCGTCGCCATGAGTGCGCCTGCGAAGGTCCCGGCCGCGATCGTCGGACCGGGCAACATCGGCACCGACCTGCTGGCCAAGCTCGCGCGCAGCGCGCGGATCGAGGTCACCGCGATGGTCGGCGTGGTCGAGTCCGAGGGGCTCGAGCGGGCGCGGGCGATGGGCGTGCCCGCGTCGTCGGACGGGGTCGACTGGCTGCTGCGCCAGGACCCGCTGCCCCGGATGGTCTTCGAGGCCACGTCGGCCAAGGCGCACCAGGCCAACGCCCCGCGCTACGCCGAGGCCGGCATCCGGGCCATCGACCTCACGCCCGCCCACCTCGGGCCGATGGTGTGTCCGGCGGTCAACATGCCCGACCACCTCGACGCCCCGAACGTCAACATGATCACCTGCGGCGGGCAGGCGACGATCCCGATCGTCGCCGCGGTCTCGCAGGTGGTGCCGGTGGCCTACGCCGAGATCGTCGCGTCGGCCGCCTCGCGGTCGGCGGGGCCGGGCACGCGGGCCAACATCGACGAGTTCACGCAGACCACGGCCCGCGCGGTCGAGGAGGTCGGCGGCGCGCGGCGCGGCAAGGCGATCATCATCCTCAACCCCGTCGAGCCACCGATGATCATGCGGGACACGGTCTTCTGCTCGCTGCCGCCGGAGGCCGACCACGACGCCGTCGCCGCCTCGGTGCACCGCATGGTCGAGCGGGTCCAGCAGTACGTCCCCGGCTACACGCTGCGCGCCGAGCCGCAGTTCGACCCGCCCTCGGAGAAGTGGGGCGGCAACGGCCGGGTGGCCGTGTTCCTCGAGGTCAAGGGCAACGGCGACTTCCTGCCCGAGTACGCCGGCAACCTCGACATCATGACCGCCGCGGCCGCCCAGGTCGGCGAGCTGGTCGCGGCCGAGATGGAGGTGGCCGCGTGAGCCGGCCGGAGATCCGACACGACGTCCGCATCACGGACACGACGCTGCGCGACGGCAGCCACGCGCAGGCGCACCAGTTCACCGAGGAGCAGGTGCGCGACACCGTGCGCGCGCTCGACCGCGCGGGCGTCGAGGTCATCGAGGTGACCCACGGCGACGGCCTCGGCGGCTCGAGCTTCAACTACGGCTTCTCGCACACGAACGAGCTCGAGCTCATCGCCGCGGCCCGCGAGGAGGCCCAGCAGGCCCGGATCGCGGTGCTGCTCGTGCCCGGCATCGGCACGGTCGACGACCTGCGCCGCGCCCGCGACGCCGGCGCCGACGTCGTGCGCGTCGCGACCCACTGCACGGAGGCCGACGTCTCGCCCCAGCACTTCGGGGTGGCCCGCGACCTGGGCATGGAGACCGTCGGGTTCCTCATGATGGCCCACCGCACGTCGCCGGAGGACCTGGCCAAGCAGGCGCGGATCATGGTCGACGCCGGCTGCCAGTGCCCCTACGTCACCGACTCCGCGGGCGCCCTGCTCATGCACGACGCCCGGGCCCGGTTCGAGGCGCTGATCGCCGAGGTCGGCGACGAGGCGTGGGTCGGCTACCACGGCCACCAGAACCTCTCGCTCGGCGTGGCCAACTCGGTGATCGCCGCCGAGGTCGGCGTCAAGGAGATCGACGGGTCGCTGTGCGCCCTGGGCGCCGGCTCGGGCAACTCCCCCACCGAGGTGCTCGCCGCCGTCTTCGACCGCATGGGCATCGCGACCGGTCTCGACGTCACCGCGCTGCTCGACGCGGCCGAGGACGTGGTGCGTCCCTACCTGCACCGCTGGCCCAAGATGGACCGCAACGCGATCACCCAGGGCTGGGCCGGCGTCTACTCCAGCTTCCTGCTGCACGCCGAGCACGCCGGCGAGCGGTACAAGGTCCCGGTGCCCGACATCCTGCGCCGCTGCGGCGAGCTCGGGCTGGTCGGCGGCCAGGAAGACATGATCATCGACGTGGCCCTGGAGCTGGCCCGCGAGCGGGAGCAGGGCTGACGGGGCCGACATGCCGATCCTGGAGATCCACGTCGTCGACGGCGACCACTCCCCCGACGTCCTGGCCCGCCTGCTCGAGCGCACGAGCCGGCGCTACGCCGAGGTGCTCGACTCGCCGCTCGACCGCATCCGGGCCTACGTCACCGCGCACCCGCGCACCCACTGGGCGGTCGGCGGGGAGACCGGGGCCGCGCCGGCGCCGTACTTCACCGCGATCGTGCTCGAGGGCCGGCCGGTCGAGCAGCGGCACCGCCTGCTGGCCGACCTCACCGATCTGCTGGTCGACGTCCTCGGGGTGGCCCGGGCGCGCGTGCGCGGGCGGATCATCCAGGTCCCGCCGGACGACTGGGCGATCGGCGGCGTCCCGGCGTCGGGGGCGCGGCGGGACGAGATCGCCGCCCGGGCGGCGAACAGCTGAGCCGTGTTCGTCAGCACCTCGGACCCCGACCGTGCCCGGGCGGAGTGTGCGGAGGTCTACTTCCCGCACCGGCTGACGGTGCTGCACGACCCGGCCGCGTTCTCGATGTCGCTCTCGGCGGTCGACCTCGGGCCGGTGGCGGCCGGGGTGCTGTCGTACGGCGGCGAGGTCGTCATCGAGACCGGCGAGCTGGCCACCGGCTACGAGGTGAACATCGCCCTCGACGGGGTGCTGCGCACCCGCAGCGGGCGCGCCGACGTGTGCTCCACGTCGGCGACCGCGGCGGTCTACCGGCCCGACGGCACGGCCCGGCTGCACGGGTGGGCCGAGGGCGGGCGGCTGTTCGGGCTGAGGATCGAGCGCGGGGCGCTGGAGGACCAGCTCACGACCCTGCTCGACCGCCCGGTCCGGGGCGCGGTCGCGCTGGCCCCGACGATCGACCTGCGGTCGGACGACGGCCGGCGCTGGTGGTCGCTGGTGCGCACGCTCGCCGACCTGGCGGGCGACCCGCGCGGGCTCGCCGCCGATCCGCGGGTGATGCGCCCGCTCGTCGAGGCCGTCGTCGCGGGCCTGCTGCACGCCGTCGACCACCCGTACCGCGACGCGCTCGCCGCGCCCGCGGCCCCGGTCGGGCCGCGGTCGGTGCGCCGCGCGGTCGCCGCCGTCGTCGAGCACCCCGAGCACCCGTGGACGGTCACCGCCCTCGCGGAGGTCGCCGGCGTCAGTGCCCGTGGCCTGCGCGACGGGCTCCGGCGCCACCACGGTGTCTCCCCCATGACGTTGGTGCGCGACGTGCGCCTGCGCCGGGCCCGGGACGACCTCGCGGCGGGTCGCGGCGGGGTGGCGGAGGTGGCCATGCGCTGGGGCTTCACCCACCTCGGCCGCTTCGCCCGGTCCTACCGCGAGGCCTTCGGCGAGCCGCCGTCGCGCACTGCCGGAACCGGCGCGCGGCCTACCGCGCGCGGATCGACGGGTGACCCGGGCCACACCTAGCGTCGGCCTTCCGCTCCACCACTGGGAGGCACAGCGCCGTGACCGCCACCGACGAGAGCAGCCCCGCGCTCGAGTTCAACCCGATGGTCAGCCCCCACCGGGAGGACCCGCACCTGTTCTACCGCGAGGCCCGCGCCCACTCGCCGATGATCAACCCGGTCCTGGGCGCCTACATGGTGACGAGGTACGACGACCTGGTCACCGTCATCGACGACCCGGAGACCTACTCGTCGGCGGTCGCCGTGCCGAAGATCTACTGGAATCCGCCCGAGGTCACCGAGGTCCTGCGGGCCGGCAACGTGCCGGAGACCAACGCCGTGGTCAACGAGGACGAGCCGGCCCACCACCCGATCCGGCGCGTGTTCGACGCCGGCTTCACCGGCGCGCGGGTGCGGGCGATGCTGCCGACGATGCGCTCGACGGCGGAGTCGCTGATCGACGGGTTCACGGAGCGCGCGGACCTGGTGGGCGACTACGCCGTGCCGTTCGTGCAGTCGGTGATCAACGCGATCATCGGCTTCCCGGCCGAGGACGGCGACCGGATCCAGCGGTGGACCGACGACGTCAACATGCTCTGGAACCTGCTGGCCCCGCTGGAGGACCGCATCGCCTCGGCCCGCCGGATGGCCGACTACACGGTCTACCTGCAGGCCCTGATCGACGACCGGCGCGCCCACCGGCGCGAGGACCTGATCTCCGACCTGGTGCACGGCGCCCACGGCTTCCCGGGCCTCGACGACGACTACGTCATCAACGTGGTGCGCGGGGCCGCCCGGGTCGCGGGCTTCGACACCACGCGCGACGCGATCACCGCGACGCTGCTGGCGATCCTGCAGAACCCGTCGGTGCAGGAGCGGGTCACCGCGGACCCGGCGAAGGCGATCCCGAAGGTCACCGAGGAGGTGCTGCGCCGCGACGCGCCCCACCGGGGGCTGTTCCGGATCACGACGCGGGACACGAGCCTGGGCGGCACCGACCTCCCGGCCGGGACCATGGTGCTGCTGCTGTTCGGCTCGGGGAACCGCGACGAGACGGTGTTCCCCGACCCCGACGTCGTGGACATCGACCGGGCCAACGTGCGTGACCACCTCGCGTTCGGCCGCGGCCTGCACGTCTGCCCCGGCGCCCCGATGGCCCGCGCGGAGATCCGCGTCGCCCTCGAGACGCTGGTCCGCCGCCTGCCGGGCCTGCGCCTGGCCGACGGCTACGAGCCCACCTACATCGCGAGCTACTTCTTCCGCGGTCTGGAGACCCTCGACGTCACCTGGTGACGTCGACGGGTGGTCGTTGCTCACCGACCGGTGCGGGATGTCGTCCGCCGGGTCGTGGGTGCTGCTGGGGGTCGAT
>NZ_BAABHO010000086.1:0-15128 GCF_039542135.1 Actinomycetospora chlora | reverse complement strand
CCCCCGGCGGCGGAGGACCCGCCCGGTGCCGCCGGGCCGGCGGGCCGGGTGGCGGGCCAGGGCGGCCCCGGCCGGGTGGGCCGGGCGGCGGCCACCCGGGCCCCGGCCGGTCGGTCACGCCCGCGTCACGCGCAGGATGACGTCGTCGGACCCGTTGTCGCTGGTCAGGTAGAGGGCGCCGTCGGGCCCGAGGCGGGCGCCGCGCAGACGGCCGAACTGCCCGTCGAGCTCCGCCGGGACGGTGACCGACACGATGCGGGACTCGTCGGCCCCGGTGCCCGGGCGCATGAGGTAGAGCTTCTCGCCCTTGAGGGCGCTGACGGCGAGCATGCCCGCCATGTCACCCCACGCCGGGCCGTCGAGGAAGGCCAGTCCGCTGATCGCCTCGGTCGGGTCGCCCGAGCTCCAGGCGGCCGGGACCGCGTCGGGGTAGCGGTCGAGGTCGGTCATCGGCACGGACTCGTCGTAGCCCCCGGGGCTCTCGCCGCCCCGGGCCGGGTCCCAGCCGTAGTTGCGGCCCGGGACCACGACGTTGACCTCGTCGTCGACGTCGGGCCCGTGCTCGGCACTCCACGCACGGTTCGTGCCCGGCTGCACGGCGACGCCCTGCACGTTGCGGTGCCCGTAGCCGACGACGAGCCGCTCGGCGGCGCTGCCGGACGCGGCGAACGGGTTGCCCGGCGCCGGTCCGCCCGTCGCCGGGTCGATCCGCAGGACCTTGCCGCCGAGCGAGCCGCGGTCCTGGGGGATCGTGGCGCGGGCGGTGTCGCCGGTGCCGACGAGCAGCATCCCGTCCTGGTCGAACGTCGGGCGGCAGCCGGAGTGCCGACCGGAGGGGTTGATCGGGAGCCCGCCGACGAGCGGGTCGCGCACGCGGTCCGCGCGGGTGCCGTCGGGGGACAGGCGCCAGGAGACGACGCGGATGTCGACCGGCCGGCCGCCCTCCTGGTGGTCCTGACAGGTGACGAACGCGCCCGACGTGGCCACGTCGGGCGCCGCGGCGATGCCCAGCAGCCCGCCCTCGCCGCGCGCGTAGACGTCGCCGAGGTCGGCGGTCACGGGCGTCACCCGGGCGCCCGGACCCAGGCCCGTGACCAGCGACAACGAGCCGTCGCGCTGGGTCACCAGCATGCGGTCGCCGCCGACGAACGCGACGTCCCACGGGTTCGCGAGCCCGCCCGCGACCGTCTCGACCCGCAGGCCGGTGCCGCTCGGCGCGGTGGTGGTCGGGGCGGGGGTCCCGGAGCCGGGCGCGGCGCCCGCACCGGCGCCGCCGTTCGGGGCCGCGGAGGTCCCCTCGGTGCGCTCGCCGCACGCGGTCAGGGCCAGGGCCATCAGCGCCGCGAGGGCCAGCAGGGCGCTCGCCGGGCGGCCGCGCCTGCGGGTCCGGCTGCGGGTCCGGCTGGGGGTCCGGCGGGGGGCCGGGCTGGTGGTCACACCGGGGGATGATGCCGCGTGGTCCGTCCGGTTCGTGTGTCGCCCCGGCGTTCGGTGCCCGGCGCACCGTTCTGCGCCGCACGGGTGAGACACACGTGAAGTTGTCCGTGAACGAACCGCGCGGTACTTTTTGGTCGGCACCGAGGAGCCGTGCGATCCGGGGGGCACGCACGGACCGCGGGGCCGGAGGCCGCCGGCTGCGGGGCGCCGGCGCCCTCCACCCCCCGTGCCCCACCGGGCCGCGGGCGTCGGGGGGCGCACGTACCCTGGAGACATCCCCGGCGCGCCCGTCTCCCTGGTGCGTGCCCGACGGTCCGTCGAAGGGTCCCGCCCCGTTGTCGCCCGCTGCGCCTGCTGCCGTGCCGCACACCGCCCCCGCTCCGCCCGTGAGCCCCGCGACCCCCGGGTCCGCCCCCCTCGCCGCACTCCTGCCCCCGGTCCTGGCCGACGCGGGCATGCGCGAGGTGGTGGCGGCCGCCGGGCGCGACGCCGCGGTCGAGGGCCCCACCGGCCTGCGCCCGTTCGTCGCGGCCGCGCTCGCCGCGGAGGCCGACACCGGGGCGGGCGTGCCGGTCCTCGTCGTGACCGCCACCGAGCGGGAGGCCGAGGAGCTCGCGGGGGCGGTCGCCGAGCTCCTGACGCCGGAGGCCGTCGCCTACCTGCCGAGCTGGGAGACGCTGCCCCACGAGCGGCTCTCCCCGCGCGCGGACACCGTCGGCCGGCGGGTCTCCGTCTTCCGCCGCCTGGCCCACCCCGAGGCCGACGACACCCCGGACCTCCCGCTGCGCGCGGTCGTCACCGCCACCCGCAGCCTCATCCAGCCGGTCGTGCCCGGGCTCGGCGACCTCGAGCCGGTGCGGCTGACCGAGGGCACCGAGTACGAGCTCGAGGCGCTCACCCAGCGGCTGGTCGACCTCGCGTACGCGCGCGTGGAGATGGTGGAGAAGCGCGGCGAGTTCGCCGTCCGCGGCGGCATCGTCGACCTCTTCCCGCCGACGGCGGCCGCGCCGGTGCGCGTCGAGTTCTGGGGCGACGAGGTCTCCGAGCTGCGCTGCTTCTCCGTCGCCGACCAGCGCTCGCTGCCCGGTGAGGGCCCGGACGCCCGGCCCACCGAGGTCGTCGCGCCGCCCTGCCGCGAGCTGCTGCTCACCGACGCCGTCCGTGCCCGCGCCGCCGAGCTGGCCGCCGAGCACACCCGCGACAAGGCGCTCTCCGAGCTGCTCGGTCGGGTCGCCGAGGGCATCCCGACCGAGGGCATGGAGTCGCTGATCCCGGCGCTGCTCGACGGGGAGGGTGGCGCCGCCGAGCTCGAGCTGCTGCCCGAGCTGCTGCCCGCGGGCGGGCACGTGCTCGTCTGCCACCCCGAGCGCGTCCTGACCCGTGCCGCCGATCTCGTGCGCACCGGCCAGGAGTTCCTCGAGGCCTCCTGGCTGGCCGCCGCCGACGGCACCGACGGCCGCGCCCCGATCGACCTCGGCGCCTCGGCGTACCGCGACCTCGGCGACGTCCGCGCCGTCGCGGCGAAGGCCGGCCGGCCCTGGTGGACGCTCTCCAGCCTGGCGACCGACCCCGACGTCGAGGACGACAGCCACACCCGCGACGGCGCTCGCGTGCTGCGTCCCGGCTTCACCGGCGTCGAGGCGTACCGCGGCGACGTCTCCCGCGCGGCCGCCGACCTGCGCGCGCTCGCCGCGTCCGGCGGGGTCGGCGTGCTCGTCGTGCCCGCCGCGGGCACCGCGCAGCGGGCCGCCGAGCAGCTGCGCGAGCAGGAGGTCCCGGTCGCGCTGGCCGCCGAGGGCCTGACCGCGGCGCCGGAGCCGGGCGTCGTGACGATCACGCGCGGGGCGCTGGCCGACGGCGTCACCGCAGGGGCGACGCCGCTGGTGGTCGTCACCGAGGCCGACCTCACCGGCACCCGCCCGGGCACCGAGGGCACGGTCAAGCGCGCCCCGGTCAAGCGGCGCAACGCCGTCGACCCCCTGACGCTGCAGCCCGGCGACTTCGTGGTCCACGCCCAGCACGGCATCGGCAGGTTCGTCGAGATGACCCAGCGGACCACGGGCACCGGCCCGGCGCGCACCACGCGCGAGTACCTGGTCCTGGAGTACGCCAGCTCCAAGCGGGGCCAGGCGTCGGACCGGCTGTTCGTCCCGACCGACCAGCTCGACCAGGTCAGCCGCTACGTCGGCGGCGAGCTGCCGACGCTGAACAAGCTCGGCGGGTCGGACTGGTCGAAGACCAAGTCGAAGGCCCGCAAGGCGGTCCGCGACATCGCGGCCTCGCTGGTGCAGCTCTACGCCGCGCGCCAGGCCGCGCCGGGCCACGCGTTCGCGCCCGACACCCCGTGGCAGCGGGAGATGGAGGACGCGTTCCCCTACACCGAGACGCCCGACCAGGCGTCGGCGATCGACGAGGTCAAGGCCGACATGGAGAAGGCGGTCCCGATGGACCGCGTCATCTCCGGCGACGTCGGCTACGGCAAGACCGAGATCGCGGTGCGGGCGGCGTTCAAGGCGGTGCAGGACGGCAAGCAGGTCGCGGTCCTCGTCCCGACGACGCTGCTCGCCCAGCAGCACCTGCAGACGTTCACCGACCGGATGCGCAACTTCCCGATCACGGTGAAGGGTCTGTCGCGGTTCACGCCGAACAAGGAGGCCGACGCGACGATCCGCGGCCTCGCCGACGGCAGCGTCGACGTCGTCGTCGGCACCCACCGGCTGCTGCAGACCGGGGTCAGCTGGAAGGACCTCGGGCTGGTGGTCATCGACGAGGAGCAGCGCTTCGGCGTCGAGGCCAAGGAGCACATCACCGGGCTGCGGGCGCACGTCGACGTGCTGTCGATGTCGGCGACCCCGATCCCGCGCACCCTGGAGATGAGCCTGGCCGGCATCCGCGAGATGTCGACCATCCTCACCCCGCCCGAGGAGCGGCACCCGACGCTGACCTACGTCGGCGCCTACGACGAGAAGCAGGTCGCCGCGGCCGTGCGGCGCGAGCTGCTGCGCGACGGGCAGGTCTTCTACATCCACAACCGCGTCAGCTCGATCGACGACGCCGCCGCGCGGGTGCGCCGTCTCGTGCCCGAGGCGCGCGTCGTCACCGCGCACGGGCAGATGGCCGAGGAGCGCCTGGAGCGCACGGTCAACGAGTTCTGGGAGCGCGAGCACGACGTGCTCGTCTGCACCACGATCGTCGAGAACGGCCTGGACATCTCCAACGCGAACACCCTGATCGTCGAGCGGGCCGACACCCTCGGGCTCTCGCAGCTCCACCAGCTGCGCGGCCGCGTCGGGCGTGGTCGCGAGCGTGGCTACGCGTACTTCCTCTACCCGGCCGACCAGCCGCTCACCGAGACCGCCCACGACCGCCTGGCCACCGTCGCGCAGCACTCCGAGCTGGGCGCGGGCACCGCGGTGGCCATGAAGGACCTCGAGATCCGCGGGGCGGGCAACATCCTCGGCGCCGAGCAGTCCGGCCACATCGCGGGCGTCGGCTTCGACCTCTACGTGCGCCTGGTCGGCGAGGCCGTCGAGGCCTTCAAGGCGCACACCGACGTCGAGGGCGGCGACGAGCCGCTCGCGGAGGTGCGCGTCGACCTGCCGATCGACGCCCACGTCCCGCACGACTACGTCGACACCGAGCGGCTGCGCCTCGACGTCTACCGCAAGATCGCCGAGGCCGGCGACGCCGCGGCGCTGGACGCGGTCCGCGAGGAGCTGGTCGACCGCTACGGCGAGCCGCCGACCCCGGTGACCAACCTGCTCGCCGTCGCCGCGTTCCGGCAGGCCTGCCGCCGGCACGGGATCACCGAGGTCGCGGGCCAGGGCAACCAGATCCGTCTCGCGCCGGTCGACCTGCCGGACTCGGCGCAGATGCGGGTCAAGCGCCTCCACCCGCGCGCCCAGTACAAGCCCGCCTCGCGGACGCTGTCCCTGCCCCGCCCGGTGGCGGGCCAGGACGGCAAGGGTCCCGTGCGCATGGGTGCGGCCCCCCTGCGCGACCTGGAGCTGCTGGCCTGGCTCGAGCAGCTGTTCACCCAGCTCTTCCCGGCCCCGGTGGCGGCCGCCACCACCTGACGCTGATCACCCCGCCCCCACGGTCGCTGTCGATCTCCGCGGCGACCGTGGGGGCGGGCTGACCATCGGAAGGGATCCGTGGGGCCGTCTGCTGCGTCGAACCCGGTGTGCCTCCCAAGACCTCCCGGACCGCGGACCCGTTCCGCGGCTCCCTCGCCGTCGCGGCCGGCGAGGTGACGTGGTCCCGCCTGCGCCGCCACGAGTTCGTCGCGCTCCGGCCCGACACCTACGTCGGCGCCGACGTGCCGCTCGACATCTCGGTGCGCGTCCGCGGTCTCGCCGTCTGGGGTGGCCTGGACGCGGTCGTCGCGGGACCGTCGGCCGCCCTCGGCTGGGGCGTCGACTGTCCGTGGGACGCCGACGAGATCATCCTGACCAGCTGGCGGCGGCCGGGAGCGGCCGGCGTCCGGGTGCGCGTGGACGTCCTGCCGCCCGACGAGATCGGCCGGCAGTGGCGGTCACGGCTCACCACTCCGGAACGCACCGCCATCGACCTCGCGCGCCGCGGCACCCTCCCCGACGCCGTCGCCGCGGTCGACGCCCTCGCGCACGCCTGGAGGTTCGGGCCGGGGGAGCTCGCCGCGATCGTGGCCGCCCATCCCGGGGCGCGGGGGCTCCTCCGCGCGCGGCGCGTCGTCTCCCTCATGGACCGGCGGGCCGAGTCGCTGCCCGAGAGCCGCCTGCGGGTGGGCCTCGTCCTGCGGGGTGTGCCGCCGCCCGTGCCCCAGCACCCCGTCCGCCTCCCGAACGGGCGGGCCGCCCGCCTCGACCTCGCCTGGCCGGAGCCCGGACCAGGCCGACGGCCCGTCGCCCTCGAGTACGACGGCCCGGAGCACCGCTCGATCGTCGGCCACGGACTCGACCTCGAGCGCGAGGCCGGTCTCGACGAGCTCGGCTGGGACGTCGTCCGCGTGACCTCTCTCCAGATGCGGGATCTCGACGCCCTGGCGGCCCGCATGCGTCGCAAGCTCGGTCTCTGAGCGCTCGAGCCCGCCCCTGCAGTCGTTGTCGATCTTCTCGGTGACCCTGAGGGCGAGCTGATCACCCGGGGCGGGCGGGGGAGGGGGCCGGGCGGGTGAGAAGGTGACGCCCGTGCGTCGTCTGTTCCCGCTGGTCGCGGTCGTGGTCGGTCTGGTCGTGCTCGCCGGGTGCGGGACGGGCCCGAACCGGGCCGGGGCCGCGGCGGTCGTCGGCGACCAGGTGGTCACCGTGGACGAGATCCAGGCCGGCCTGCGGACCGCGGCGCCGGACCTGCGCGTCGCGGTCGACCAGCAGGGGGCCGCGTCGGGCATCGCGCCGGGGGCGCCGATCCCGCCCCAGCTGCTGGCCCAGCAGTCGCGGCGGCTCGTGACGGTCCGGGTGCTGCACGACCTCATCGCCGAGCAGGCGCGCCGCGACGGGATCGTGGTCACCCCCCAGCGCGTGGACGCCGCCCTGGCGCGCGCCGGTGGGGCGGAGGGCGCCGCGGCGGGCAGCGGGTTCGACCCGGCGACGGTCCGCCAGCTCGTCGCCGACCAGCTCGCGGCGGGCGACATCGGCCGGCGGGTCTTCGACCGCCTCCAGGTCACCATCGACTACACCTCGACGCCCGACCGCGCGACGGCCGAGGCGCTCGCCGCGCGGGTGGCCGCGGACCCGGCCCGCGCGCCGCAGCTGTTCGGCGCGGGCGGCCAGGGCGCCACCGGCCTGACGCTGCGCCCCGGCGCGGACCAGGGCGCGGGCCTGCGGTCGTCGGCGTCGTCGGTGCTGTTCGGGCTGCCGGAGGGCACGGTCTCGATCACCCCGGGCGGGGGCTCGCAGAGCAGCGCCCAGGACCCCGCGCAGGGCCCCTGGACGGTCATCCACGTCAGCCGCCGGACCCTCGACGCGCCGCCGAACGGCCCCGGCGTCACCCCGGCCGCGGCGGTCGACGACGACACCATGTTCGGCTTCGGGCTGCGCCAGCTCCAGCCGCTGGCGCTCGAGCTCGGCGTCGAGGTCAGCCCGCGCTACGGCGCCTGGGACCCGACGCAGCTCGACGTGGTCGACAGCCCGAGCGCCGCCGGCGTCGTCCTCCCGGTGCGCACCCAGGCCCCGTGACCGAGCGGATCCCGGTCGACCCGCGGCTCGGTGCGGTCCTGCCCGCCGCGGCGGTCCGCGCGGTCGCCGCGGCCGACCAGGTGCGCCTGCACCCCGACCTGCCCGCTGACGTGGCGGCGGCCTTCGCCCGCGACCTCGGCGCCGTCGGCCCGGACGCCCCGCTCCCGAAGACCACGGCCGCCGGCACGGTCGTCGAGCTCGTGCCGGGTCCGGCCGGTGCGCCGGCGGGGGCCGAGCTGCTCGAGGCCGTCCGGGTCATGGACCGGCTGCGCTCGCCGGGCGGCTGCCCCTGGGACGCCGCGCAGACGCCGGGGTCGCTGCTGCGCTACCTCGTCGAGGAGACCTACGAGCTCTACGACGCGGTGGCCGACGACGACCGCGCCGCGGTGCGCGAGGAGCTCGGCGACGTGCTGCTGCAGGTGCTCTTCCACGCCCGCATCGCGCAGGAGGACGCCGCCGACCCGTTCGGGATCGACGAGGTGGCGGGCGAGCTCGTCGCCAAGCTCGTCGGGCGGCACCCGCACGTCTTCGGCGACGGCGAGGTGATCACCGGGGCTGTGATGACCCCTGGCGAGCAGCAGGTCCGGTGGGAGGAGCTCAAGGCCGTCGAGAAGCGGCGTGAGTCGGCCCTCGACGGCGTCGCCACCGCCCAGCCCGCTGCGGCGCTCGTGGCCAAGTACCTGTCGCGCTCCCGCCGTGCCGGGGTGCCCGACGACCTGCTGGCGGCCGCGTCGGACGACCCGCTCTACGCGCGGATCGCCGCGGGCGGCGACGCCGACCCCGAGGGCGCCCTGCGGGCCGCGGCGGCGGAGCTGGCGCGCCGGGTGCGCGGGGCCGAGGCGGCGGCCCGGGCCGCGGGGGAGGACCCGTCCGCGGACGGGTCATGGCGCCGGCACTGGCCCGCCTGATCGGGCAAAACGGACTTTTCGGCCACCGACCGTGATCACAGGGGGTCGGGTCGATGGTCCCTTCCCTCGGTCGGCTGCCTCAGGCTAGCCTCACCTCACGCCAGGTGAGGGTCGCCTGAGTTCGGGTCGAGAGGACGCCATGCTGGGGAACGCCCTGATCGGACTGCGGGAGGGCCTCGAGGCCTCGCTCGTCGTCAGCATCCTCGTGGCGTTCCTCGTGCGCACCGACCGGCGCCGCGAGCTGCCGAAGGTGTGGCTCGGCGTCGCCGTGGCGATCGCGGTCAGCATCGGCGTCACGCTCGCGCTGACGCTGAGCCAGCAGGCGCTGACCTTCGAGGCGCAGGAGGCCCTGGGCGGGTCGCTGTCGATCGTCGCCGTCGGGTTCGTCACCTGGATGATCTTCTGGATGCGCCGGGTCGGCCGGACGATCGCGGCGGAGCTCGAGGGCGGCCTGGAGAAGGCGATCGCCATGGGCTCCGCGGCCGTCGTGGTGATGGCCGCCCTGGCCGTCGGGCGCGAGGGCCTGGAGACGGCGGTGTTCTTCTTCGCCGCGGCGCAGGCCGCGGGCGAGACGACCGGCCCGCTGATCGGCTTCCTCGCCGGCATCGTGGTGGCGGTCCTGCTCGCCTACCTGATCTACCGCGGCGCCGTGAAGCTCAACCTCGGCAAGTTCTTCACCGTGACCGGCGTCCTGCTGGTCTTCGTCGCCGCCGGCATCCTCGCCTACGGCGTCCACGACCTGCAGGAGGCCGGCATCCTGCCGGGCCTGAACACCCTGGCGTTCGACGTCAGCGCCGCCGTCCCCGCCGACTCCTGGTACGGGACGCTGCTCAAGGGCGTCTTCAACTTCTCCCCGCAGACCACCGTGCTCGAGGCGGTGGTGTGGGTGCTCTACGTCGCGATCGTGCTGACGCTCTTCCTGCGCCGACCTCGGCGCCCGCAGAGCCCGGCGCCGGCGGCCCCCGCGGGCGACACCGCGGACACGACGGTCTGACCCCCAGCCCCGCAGCCCCAGCCCCCGCTCGACCCCGCGCGCAGCGTCGCGCCCCACGGAGGAGAACGATGTCCCGCAGGAGTCTGGTCCCCGGAGCGCTCCTGGCGGTGGTCGCGCTCAGCGCCCTCGCCGCCTGCACGAGCACCGCGCCCCCGCAGGGCCAAGGGGCCGGCGGCCCCATCTCGGTGCGGGCGTCGGACACGGCGTGCGAGGTCTCGACCGCCGAGGCCCCGGCGGGCACCGTGTCGTTCTCGGTGCAGAACACCGGCACCAAGGTCACCGAGTTCTACTTCTACGGCGCCGGCGACCGGATCATCGGCGAGGTCGAGAACATCGGCCCGGGCCTGACGCGCCAGCTGCTCGTCGAGGTCCCGCAGGGCGGGCAGTACACGACGGCGTGCAAGCCGGGCATGGTCGGCGACGGCATCCGCGCGCCGTTCACCGTCACGGGCAACGTCCCCGGGGCGGCCGACCAGGACGCGACGCTCGCCGGCGCGGTGGCGGGTTACCAGCGCTACACCAACTCGCAGATCGACGCCGGGATCGCCCGCACCCAGGAGTTCGTCGACGCGGTCAAGCGCGGCGACGTGGCCGGGGCCAAGCAGCTCTACCCGGTCTCGCGCACCTACTGGGAGCGCGTCGAGCCGGTGGCCGAGTCGTTCGGCGACATCGACCCGCGCGTCGACGGCCGCGAGGACGACGAGCGCGACCCGGGCGTGGCCTGGACCGGCTACCACCGCCTGGAGAAGGACCTGTGGGTCACCGGCCTGCAGCCCGACTCGGCCGCGATCGGCGACCAGCTCATGACCGACCTGCGCGACCTGCAGAACCGCGCGCGGACCGTGGCGCTCACCCCGGTGCAGCTCGCCAACGGCGCGAAGGAGCTGCTCGACGAGGTCGCCACCGGCAAGATCACCGGTGAGGAGGACCGCTACTCGGGCACCGACCTGTGGGACTTCCGCGCCAACGTCGACGGCTCGCAGGCCGCGATCGCGGCGCTGCGCCCGGCCATCGACCAGCGCGACCCCGCGCTCGGCCCGACGCTCGACGCCCGCTTCGGCGACGTCGACCGCCTGCTCGAGCAGTACCGCGACGGTGACGGCTTCCGGCTGTACCCGACGCTGACCGAGCAGGACAAGCAGCGCATGGCCCAGGCGATCGACGCGCTCGGCGAGCCGGTGAGCCAGGTCGCGGGCCTCGTGTCGGCATGACGCGCAGCGGTACCGACCGGGCCGACCCGTCCGCCCCCGCCGAGGGAGCGGCCGGGACGGCCCCGACCGCCCCGGCGGCGCCCGCGGGGTCGCCGCCGCAGGGACCGGGCGGTGGCGACCGGCCGCCGTCCGGGGACGAGCAGCCGCGCGGGGTGTCGCGTCGGCGTCTGCTCGGCTGGACCGGGGCGGGTGCCGCGCTGGCCGGCGCGGGCGCCGTCGCGGGCTACGCCGCGGCGCGTCCCGGACCCGCGCCGGACCCGTCCGGGGGCGTGGTCCCGTTCCGCGGGCCCTACCAGGCCGGGATCGTCACCCCGGCCCAGGACCGGCTGCACTTCGTCGCGCTCGACCTCACCAGCGTCGACCGCGCGTCGCTGCGCAGCCTGCTGCAGCGGTGGACGACGGCGGCCGAGCGCATGACCGCCGGCGCCGAGGCGGCGCCCGGCGGCGCGGTGAACCGCAACCCGGAGGCCCCGCCCAGCGACACCGGGGAGGCCCTCGGCCTGCCCGCGTCCGCGCTGACCATCACGTTCGGGATCGGCGGGAGCCTGCTCGACAAGCTCGGCGTCCCGCGACCGCCCGAGCTCGCCGAGCTGCCGCCGTTCCAGGGCGACCAGCTCGACCCGGCGTTCTCCGGCGGCGACCTCTGCCTGCAGGCCTGCGCCAACGACCCCCAGGTCGCCGTGCACGCCGTGCGCAACCTCGTGCGCACGGGCTTCGGGACGACCTCGGTGCGGTGGTCGCAGCTCGGGTTCGGGCGCACGTCGTCGACGTCCACCACGCAGCAGACCCACCGCAACCTCTTCGGCTTCAAGGACGGCACCAACAACCTCAAGGCCGAGGACGCGGGGCTGCTCGACCAGCAGGTCTGGGTCCCGCCGACGCAGGGGCCCGCGTGGATGGCCGGCGGCACGTACCTGGTGGCGCGCCGCATCCGGATGCACGTCGAGACGTGGGACCGGACGTCGCTGGCCGAGCAGGAGTCGCTGACGGGCCGCACCAAGGGGGAGGGCGCGCCGATCGGGCAGGCCCAGGAGTTCGACCCGCCGAACCTGGGCCCGGGCTCGCCGATCGACCGGGACGCCCACATCCGTCTCGCCTCGGCGCAGAACAACGGCGGCGCGCGGATCCTCCGTCGTGGCTACAACTTCGTCGACGGCAGCGACGGCCTCGGCCACCTCAACGCCGGCCTGTTCTTCGTCGCCTTCATGCGCGACCCGCACCGCCAGTTCGTGCCCATGCAGAGCGCGCTGGCCCGCCGGGACAAGATGATGGAGTACATCGAGCACACCGGGTCGGCGGTCTTCGCGGTCCCGCCCGGGCTCGCCGACGGGGCCTACTGGGGCCAGCGGTTGATCGACGGCTGAGCCCCTCGGGGTCGGGCGTGGACGCGTCGTACCGGCGCGTAATCTCCCTCCACGATGAGCGCCCCGACCGACCCCACGCCGGGCTCCCGCGATCGTGTCCCGGCACCCCGCCGGTCGACCGTCCGCAGTGGGGTCGAGGAGGCCGCCGAGACGCCCGCGCCGCGCCGGCGCCTCGCGCTGGTCGGGCGGCTCGGGCTCGTGGTGGTGCTGCTCGTCGCGGTCGTCGGAACGGTCGTGCTGGTCAGCCGCCAGGGCGAGTTCGGCCGCGAGGACGCGGGGGCCGAGGAGATCCCCGCCCTCGAGGTCGAGCCCGCGCCCGTGCAGCTGGGCACCGTCGCCCAGCCCGACGCGCTCGCCCCGCCGTCGCTGGCCCTGCCCGGCGGCTCGCCCGCCCCCTCCCAGGGCACCCGCACACTGGCCGGCTGGGCGAACGGCATCGCGTCCCGCGTCGACGTCCCGGCCCGGGCCCTGCAGGCCTACGGGACGGCCGACCTCGCGGTGAAGCAGGAGCAGCCCGACTGCAACCTCTCGTGGGTGACGATCGCGGGCCTCGCCCGCATCGAGTCCAACCACGGGCGCTACCGCGGCGCCTCGATCGCTCCCAACGGCGACGTCAGCCCGCGCGTCATCGGCGTCCCGCTCGACGGTACGAGCGGCAACCGCACCATCGGCGACACCGACCGCGGCGTCCTCGACGGCGACGCGACGCTGGACCGCGCCGTCGGCCCGCTGCAGTTCATCCCGTCCACGTGGGCGAAGTGGCGCTCCGACGGCAACGGCGACGGCATCGCCGACCCGAACAACATCGACGACGCGGCCCTGGCCGCCGGGCGCTACCTGTGCGCGGGCGGACGCGACCTCGCCACCGGTCCGGGCTGGCGCGCGGCGGTGCTGTCGTACAACAACTCCGACGAGTACGGCCGCCGCGTCTACGCCGCCGCCGACTCCTACGCCCGGGCGAGCCAGGGCTAGGACAGCGGGGGCTCAGGCGCCGCCGGTGCGGTCGGCGCGGATCGCGATGTTGGCGCTGACCTCGCCCAGGGCCTCCTGGTACTCCGGTCGCGGGTCCATCGCCGCCGCCATGCGCAGCTGCGTGCGGGCCTCGACGAGCCGGCTCTGGCGCTGCAGCGTGCGGCCGAGGGCGAAGCGCGCGTAGTGGTCCGACGGGTCCAGCTCCAGCACGCGCAGGAAGCCCTCCTCGGCCCGCCGGAACTGGGCCGACGCGAGGAACGCCCGGGCGGCCAGGAGGTGCACCGACGCGGCCGCCTGCTCGGTCTCGAGCAGCGGGGCGAGCGCCTTCAGCGCGTCCAGGGGGCGGCGGCGCTCGAGGAGGTCCTCGGCCCGGCGGAACTCCTCCACCGCACCGCGAGGGCTGTCCGGTTCGACGGGGTCGGGCTGCGGAGCGGACATCCGTGCCACCGTAGGCCGCGTCCGGGCACCGCGCGAGGGCTCCGCGCCGTGCCTGCTCACCCCCGTGCGTGGCGTGCCCGGCCGGCCGGGGCGGCCGTCTACGATGCGGGCGACGTGCCGTGCCCCGGGCACGGCGAGATCGAGCATTCGGAGGCATGGTCCGTGGCGGTCATCGAGCAGGTCGGCGCACGGGAGATCCTCGACTCGCGGGGCACGCCCACGGTCGAGGTCGAGGTGGCGCTCGACGACGGCACGCTGACCCGCGCCGCGGTGCCCTCCGGGGCGTCGACCGGCGAGCACGAGGCGGTGGAGCTGCGCGACGGCGACGACTCCCGCTACCTGGGCAAGGGCGTCGAGCGGGCCGTGGCCGGCGTGCTCGACGAGATCGGGCCCGGCCTGGTCGGCATCGACGCCGCCGAGCAGCGCGTCGTCGACCAGAAGCTCATCGACCTCGACGGGACGCCGGACAAGTCGCGGCTGGGCGCCAACGCGCTGCTGGGCGTGTCGCTCGCGGTCGCGCGCGCCGCGGCGGAGTCCGCCGAGCTGGACCTCTTCCGCTACGTCGGCGGCCCCAACGCCCACGTGCTGCCGGTGCCGATGATGAACATCCTCAACGGCGGCGCCCACGCCGACTCCGGGGTGGACGTCCAGGAGTTCATGATCGCGCCGATCGGCGCCGAGTCCTTCCGCGAGGCCCTGCGCTGGGGCGCCGAGGTCTACCAGGCGCTCAAGAAGGTCCTCAAGAAGCAGGGGCTCTCGACGGGCCTGGGTGACGAGGGCGGCTTCGCGCCCTCGCTGCCGCACAACCGCGAGGCGCTCGACCTGATCATGGCCGCGATCCGCGACGCCGGCTACACGCCGGGCCGCGACGTCGTGCTGGCCCTCGACGTCGCCGCCAGCGAGTTCTTCTCCGACGGCGTCTACCGCTTCGAGGGCGAGACGCGCAGCGCCGCCCAGATGAGCTCGTACTACGGCGAGCTGCTCGACGCGTACCCGCTGGTCAGCATCGAGGACCCGCTCTCGGAGAACGACTGGGAGGGCTGGACCAAGCTCACCGGCGACATCGGGGACCGCATCCAGATCGTCGGCGACGACCTGTTCGTCACCAACATCGAGCGGCTCGAGGAGGGCATCGAGCGCCGCGCCGCCAACGCCCTGCTGGTGAAGGTCAACCAGATCGGGACGCTTTCGGAGACCCTCGACGCGGTCAGCCTCGCCCAGCAGTACGGCTACCGCTGCATGATGAGCCACCGCTCCGGCGAGACCGAGGACACGACGATCGCCGACCTCGCCGTCGCCACCAACTGCGGCCAGATCAAGACCGGCGCCACGGCCCGCTCCGAGCGCGTCGCGAAGTACAACCAGCTGCTGCGGATCGAGGAGGCCCTCGGCGACGCGGCCCGCTACGCCGGCGACCTCGCCTTCCCGCGGTTCGACCCGGACGCCTGAGCGGCGTGCCCGCCCGCGACGGTGCCGGTGACGGCCCGGAGGACCGCGCCGACCGCGCGTCGTCCGGGCGCTCCGGCACGTCGCGCGGACGCGGTCGCGGCGGGCGGGGGAGCACGACGTCCTCGGCGCCGCGGGGACGCACCCGCGCCCGGCAGGGGCCGCGGCGCGACCCGCAGCGGGTCGTCCGCCGCCGGCACCCG